>JBFHKK010000547.1:0-1965 GCA_041595475.1 Pseudomonas sp.
CCAGCCGCAATGGCAAAGGCCAGCGGCAGGCTCAGCGGCGCGCTGGCAGTGGCAGCCTGCAGGTCGGCACTGCGCAGGGCGTAGCCGTCCATCGCGCTCTGGGTCATCGGCGGCAGGGGCAGGGTCGACAGCAGATCGCGAGCCAGCACCTGGGCATGGGCGTCGCTCAGAGCCAGCATCCGTTCCGGCAGGGGCGTCAGTGTCCCGGCGTAAACCGCCAGCGCCTCGTCCAGGGACAGCATGGCTCAGCGCGGCCGGCGGATCACGCCGATCGCATGCAGCACGCCCACCGCCACCGCGTTCCAGCTCTCCATCAGGCCCTGGTGATTGCCCGGCAGGGTCAGCACCAGGCTGTCACCGATCTGCCCCGCCACCCCGCGCGAGATCAGGGCCAGCGGGGTGCGCTGCTGGCCGAAGTGGCGGGCGGCTTCCATGATGCCGGGGATGTTCCGGTCCAGCAGCGGGGCCACCGTTTCGGCCACGCAGTCGTCGAAGGCCAGGCCGGTGCCGCCCACCGTGGCGATCAGCCCGCAGTGCTGCGCGACGCCGGCCGCGACCGCCTGCTGGATGGCCTCCGGTTCCGGGTCGATACGGACGCGGTGGATCGGCTCGAAGCCGGCCTCGCCCAGGGCTTCGGCCAGCGCATCGGCGGCGGCGTCCGGTTTGCCGCCGCTGGCCACGGCGCTGGATACCGTGATCAGCGCGGCCGCCAGCGGCTGCTTCAGCCTGCGCCGATACTCCGACTTGCCGCCGGTTTTTTCCAGCAGGCGCACGCCCTCGATGGACAGATCCATGCCGGCATGCGGCTTGAGCATGTCGTAAACCGTCAGCGCCGCGATGTTCACCCCGGTCAGCGCCTCCATCTCGACCCCGGTGGGGCCGATGGTCGAGACCGTGGCCTCGATGCGCAGGCCGGCCTCGCTCAGTTCGAATTCGACGGCGCTGTGCTGCAGGGGTATGGGATGACAATGGGGCAGCAGTTCCCAGCAGCGCTTGATGCCCATCATGCCGGCGATGCGCGCCGCCTCGCGCACGTCACCCTTGTCGATGGTGCCGCTTTCGATCCGTTGCCGGCAGTCCGCTGGCATCCGGACCCAGGCTTCGGCACGGGCCTGGCGGCGGGTGTCGGGTTTGCTGCTGATATCTCTCAAGGGCATCGCACCGCGTCAGTCGGGAGTGCATTATCGCCCAGCGTGGTCGCCGGCGTGGGCTCAGACCGGACTGCGCGCCGCTGCCCGCATCAGGCGCCGGAACTTCGGACATTCCAGATGCGAGGGCGCGGAGCAGGCTGCGGCGTGGTACAGCCCGTCGCGCACCGCCGACAGGCGGGTGATGCGGCGCTCCAGGGCTCGGGCCTGATCGTTCAGGCGCTGGCGGTCCAGCCGCGCGCCACCGCCGTCGGCCAGCAGGCTGGCGATGTCCTCCAGCGAAAAGCCGGCGACCCGGCCCAGCGCGATCAGCGCCAGAGTATCCAGCACCGACGGGGCGTACTGCCGGCGCAGTCCCTTGCGGCCGATCGGGGCGATCAGCCCGCGTTGCTCGTAATAGCGCAGGGTGGACGTAGGCAGCCGCGCGCGTCTGGCGACTTCGGCAATATCGAGTTCCGGCATGGTCTTGACTTCAAGTGAACTTCAAGTCGCAGAATGCGCAATCACCTTCTTGAGGGCAAACCCTGCTCATGCACAGCAACACGAAAACCCTGGGCGCGGCCGATTGGGCGGGCGCCCGCGGCGCCCGCTGGCGCCAGAACCTGCAGGGCCTGGAGGCCATGCTCCAGGGGCTCGAAGCGCCGCTGATCGAGGCCCTGCGGCTGGAAGGCGCCGGGCAGATCGCCGATCTTGCCTGCGGTGGCGGGGCCACCACATTGGCCCTGCATGCGCGGCGGCCGCCCGGGGCGCGGGTGACCGGCTATGACATCTCGCCCGATCTGATTGCCCTGGCCCGCGAGCGCGCGGCGGCTTCGGG
>JBFHKK010000548.1:0-1960 GCA_041595475.1 Pseudomonas sp.
GGCCATCTCCTCGGCCTCCTCGATGTAGTGGGTGGTGAGGATGATGGTCACGCCGCGCTCACGCAGGCCGCGGACCATGGCCCACATGTCGCGGCGCAGTTCCACGTCGACCCCGGCGGTGGGCTCGTCGAGAAAGAGGATGCGCGGCTCGTGGGACAGCGCCTTGGCGATCATCACCCGGCGCTTCATGCCGCCGGACAGCTCGAAGATCTTGGCATCGCGCTTGTGCCACAGCGACAGGTCGCGCAGCAGCCGCTCCAGGTAGGCCGGATCGGGCTTCTTGCCGAACAGTCCGCGACTGAATGTGACCGTGGCCCAGACCGTCTCGAACACATCGCTGACCAGTTCCTGGGGCACCAGGCCGATCTGCGCACGGGCGGCACGGTAGTCGCGGATGATGTCGTGGCCGCCCACCAAGACCCGCCCGCTGCCAGGATTGACGATGCCGCAGATGATGCTGATCAGGCTGGTCTTGCCGGCGCCATTGGGCCCGAGCAGGGCGAATATCTCGCCCGGGCGGATCTCCAGGTCGATGCCGCTCAGCGCCACCTGGCCGCTGGCGTAGGTCTTGTTCAGTTGCTCGATGGCGATCACCGGTTGCACGGCAGGTCCTTGGGGGAAGAAAGCGAAGGCAGAGTGTAGGGAATCCGGGGTAGGGTCAGGCAAGCTCGGCGTGCGGCCATGACCGGCGGCCCTTGAGACGGCCGCGGCTGCCTTGCATCATGGAAGACATGAGCCAGCCCCCCCTCTCAGCGCCAGCCGACGCCGTGCTGGATGCCTTCCATCCGGCGGTCGGCGCCTGGTTCCGCAGCCAGTTCGCCGCCCCCAGCGCCGCCCAGTGCCAGGCCTGGCCGGCGATCCGCGCGGGGCGCTCGACCCTGGTGGCCGCGCCCACCGGCTCGGGCAAGACCCTCACCGCCTTTCTCGCCGCCATCGACGCCCTGGTGCGCGAGGGCCTGGCCGCCGACGGCAGCCTGGCAGAGCGCTGCGCCATGGTCTACGTCTCGCCGCTCAAGGCGCTGTCCAACGACATCCGCCTGAACCTGGAACAGCCCCTGGCCGGCATCCGCGCCGAACTGGCGCGCCAGGGCCTGGCCGATGTGGAGATCCGCACGGCGGTGCGCACCGGCGACAGCAGCCCCGGCGAGCGCGAGGCCATGCGCAAGCGCCCGCCGCACATCCTGGTGACCACGCCCGAATCGCTCTACGTGCTGCTCGGCTCCGAATCCGGGCGGGCGATGCTCGGCGGCTGCCGCAGCCTGATCGTCGACGAGATCCATGCCATCGCCGCCAGCAAGCGTGGCAGCCACCTGATGCTCAGCATCGAGCGCCTGGAGGCGCTGTGCGGCCGACCGCTGCAACGCATCGGCCTGTCGGCCACGCAGAAGCCGCTGGAGGCGGTGGCGCGCCTGCTGCTGGGCAGCCAGGCGCCGCTGGCGCCGGCCGATCCGGCACCCGAAGCGCACGAGCTGACGCCGTTCGAAGAGGCCGCCGAGGCTCCGCCAGCGCCCATCCCGGGCGACTGCGTGATCGTCGACATCGGCTACCAGCGCGCGCGCGACCTGGCCCTGGAACTGCCGCCGGTGCCCCTGCAGGCGGTGATGAGCAACGAGGTCTGGGACAGCGTCTACGACCGCCTGGCCGAACTGGCCGGCGCGCACCGCACCACCCTGGTGTTCGTCAACACCCGGCGCCTGGCCGAGCGCGCCTGCCGCCACCTGGCCGAGCGCCTCGGCGAGGCGGCGGTGGCCGCGCACCACGGCAGCCTGGCCAAGGAACTGCGTCTGGACGCCGAGCAGCGCCTCAAGCGTGGCGAACTCAAGGTGCTGGTGGCCACCGCCTCGCTGGAACTGGGCATCGACATCGGCGAGGTCGAGCTGGTCTGCCAGCTCGGCTCGCCGCGCAGCATCGCCGCCTTCCTGCAGCGGGTCGGGCGCTCCGGCCACAGCCTCGGCGGCAC
>JBFHKK010000549.1:0-1935 GCA_041595475.1 Pseudomonas sp.
CAACCGATTCGCCTGTGCGTCAGCGCCCCCCACGGCGATGTCGAGATCGATCTCTAACTTCGAGGAAACAACCATGCGTGTTGACCGTGAACTGACAACGGCCGAGCTGGACGCCTTCGGCCAGGAGCTCGATGCCCTGCGCCAGCGCACCCTGGCCGACCTGGGCGAGGCCGACGCCCGCTACATCCGCCGCATTCGCGCGGCGGTGCGCTTCTGCTGCTGGAGCGGCCGCGGCCTGCTGATGCTCGGCTGGTTTCCGCCGACCTGGCTGCTCGGTAGCCTGCTACTGGGCCTGGGCAAGATCCTCGAGAACATGGAGCTGGGCCACAACGTCATTCACGGTCAGTACGACTGGATGAACGATCCCGAGTTTGCCGGGCGCAGCTATGAATGGGACATCGCCGGCCCCGCCGATTTCTGGCGGCACACCCACAACCATGTGCACCACACCTGGACCAATGTCCTGGGTATGGACGATGACGTCGGCTACGGTCTGGTACGCCTGTTCCCCGAGCAGCGCTGGAAGCCCTTCTACCGCTGGCAGCCGCTCTGGGTGGCGCTGCAGGCCCTGCTGTTCCAGTACTCGGTGGCGATCCAGCACCTGCGCCTGGATCAGGTCTACAAGGGCAAGCTGAGCTGGGCCGAGGCGCGCCCGCTGGTGCGTCAGTTCAATGCCAAGCTGCTGCGCCAGTGGGGCAAGGACTACCTGTTCTTCCCCGTGCTGGCGCTGCTGCTGGGGGCCAACGCCCTGGCCGTGCTGGCCGGCAACCTGCTGGCCAACCTGTTGCGCAATCTCTGGACCTTCGCGGTGATCTTCTGCGGCCACTTCACCGAGCGCGCCGCGGTCTTCTCCAAGGAATCGGTGGTCGGCGAAAGCCGCGGTCACTGGTATCTGCGCCAACTGCGCGGCTCCAGCAACCTGAGCGGCGGCCCGCTGTTCCATATCCTCACCGGCAACCTCAGCCACCAGATCGAGCACCACCTGTTCCCCGATCTGCCGGGGCGCCGCTACGCCCAGTTGGCGCCTGAGGTGCGCGAGATCGCCACGCGCTACGGCCAGGTCTACAACTGCGGCAGCCTCTGGCAGCAGTTCGCCAGCGTGCTCAAGCGCATCTGGATCTACCGCCGCCAACCGCAGTGGGTCGAGGCCTGAGTCGCGGCTGACGGCAGGCCGCCGGAGCGCGGCTGTCGGCGGCGCATGTTCAGCCCTTGGCCGAATATGGCAAGCTGCGCGCCCGCGAATCGATCAAGCGCCATGAGCCGCAACCGCCGAAAGACCCTGCTTGCCATTACCCTGCTCGGCCTCTGGGGCGCCGCCATGCTGGCGGCCTTCTGGTGGTACGAGGGGCGCTACCTGCGCAGCTTCGGCGAGCAGACGGCGTTGTTCCAGGGCGAGGTGCTGCGCCTGCCGGAAGAATTGGCCGGGCCCGGTCCGATTCGACTGGTGCATTTCTGGGATCCGGCCTGCCCGTGCAACGTCGGCAACCAGCAGCACCTGGCCGAGCTCATCGAGCACTACGGGCCGCGCGGGGTGCGCTTCTATGCGCTGCAGAAGCCGGCCAGCCGCGGCCAGTTGCCGGGGATCCTGGACGGCCTGCAGCTGTTGCCGGCGCTGGCTGGCAGCGAGCAGATCCCGGCCAGCCCGGCGGTAGCCATCTGGGATCGCGAGGGCCGCCTGGCCTACTTCGGTCCCTACAGCGAAGGCGCCAGCTGCACCTCGGGCAACAGCTTCATCGAACCCATACTGGAGGCCCTCGGCGCCGGTCGCAGCGTCTCGGCCGGCAACGGCCTGGCGGTGGGTTGCTTCTGTCCGTGGGACAAATAATAGCGGCGCAGGTGCTTGTGCATTCTCTACGAAGGAGTCTGCGGCGTCGCTACTCATCGAGCCTGCAGGTAATAGAGTATTGCGACCGCTGTCTTACGTGAGTGGGCGAG
>JBFHKK010000550.1:0-1929 GCA_041595475.1 Pseudomonas sp.
CTGGCGGTGGCGGCGATGATGTTCGCGGTCGCCGCGCCCCTGCTGCGCGGCGACTGAGCGATGGCCCCCGGCGCAGGGCCCTGGCACCGGCTTTCCCACACAGTTGCTGCGTGGTTAAGGCGGGGGGGCGGTGCTATGATCCTGGGTCTGCGGCGCAAGGAGGAGAAACTCCCGCCGCTCGTTCGGCCGCCCGTGATCGGCCTCGCGCACACCGCACCTGACCCTTGATAGGAGATAGACCATGGCTTTCGAATTGCCGCCGCTGCCGTATGAGAAGAACGCCCTCGAGCCGCACATTTCCGCCGAGACGCTGGAGTATCACCACGGCAAGCACCACAACGCCTATGTGGTGAACCTGAACAACCTGGTTCCAGGGACCGAGTTCGAAGGCAAGAGCCTGGAAGAGATCGTCAAGACGTCCTCCGGCGGCATCTTCAACAACGCCGCCCAGGTGTGGAACCACACCTTCTACTGGAACTGCATGAGCCCCAACGGTGGCGGTCAGCCGACCGGCGCCCTGGCCGATGCCATCAACGCGGCCTTCGGCTCCTTCGACAAGTTCAAGGAAGAATTTAGCAAGGTCTCCATCGGCACCTTCGGTTCCGGCTGGGGCTGGCTGGTTAAGAAGGCCGACGGCTCCCTGGCCCTGGCCAGCACCATCGGCGCCGGCTGCCCGCTGACCAGCGGCGACACCCCGCTGCTGACCTGCGACGTCTGGGAGCACGCCTACTACATCGACTACCGCAACCTGCGGCCGAAGTACGTCGAGGCCTTCTGGAACCTGGTCAACTGGGACTTCGTGGCCAAGAACTACGCGGCCTAAGCGCCAGCCACCCGCGCCGGCCTGCGGCAGGCGCGGGATAAGCAGATGCTTGAAGCAACAGACGCCCCGACCCGCTCGGGGCGTTTGCATTTACAGACCGACAAAGCGGGCCCATCCGCAGCGCCGCGGGCTTCGCTCTCGCAGCCAAGCCCCTGCACCGAACCTGCTTTCAATATGACTGGCAATAGCGGCTATGGCTGCCCGGTCCGCGATTGAAGCGCCTCACTGTCGCAAACGTCTTGCCGAGCCGGCTCAAGCGACTCATAGTTAGGCCCCTGGATCATCGAACAATAACAAGCCGGTTGCGCCTGGCGTATTCAGCGGCCGAAGATGGGCTGTCGCCTTTGACGGCCATCGCGGCTTTGCCAATACTCTCCAGCGAATGACGCCGGGCGCATCGCACAAGGAAACGCCATTTGAAGCTGGAACTGAAAAACAGCCTCTCGCTTAAACTGTTGCGCGTCGTATTGCTCTCGGCGCTGGCAGTAGGGGTGGTGCTCAGTTGCGGGCAAATCGTCTTCGATGCCTACAAGGCCCGCCAGGCCGTGGCCAGGGATGCCGAGCGCATTCTCGGCATGTTCAGCGACCCCTCTACCCAGGCCGTCTACAGCCTGGACCGGGAGATGGGCATGCAGGTCATCGAGGGCCTGTTCCAGCATGAGTCGGTGCGCCGTGCCGCCATCGGCCATCCCGATGAGCCCATGCTGGCGGAGAAATCACGGGAACTGGCGGATGTGCCCACCCGCTGGCTGACCGATCCGATTCTCGGCCAGGAGCAGAGTTTTTCCGAGCGACTGCACGGACGCGGCCCCTACAACGAATACTACGGCGACCTGCAGATCACCCTGGACACCGCGCGCTACGGCCAGAGTTTCATCACCAGCTCCATCATCATCTTCATCTCGGGCGTATTGCGCGCGCTGGCCATGGGCCTGGTGCTCTATCTCGTCTACCACATGCTGCTGACTAAGCCGCTGTCGAAGATCATCGAGCACCTCAGCCGCATCAACCCGGACCGCCCCAGCGAACACAAGCTGCCCATGCTCAAGGGCAACGAGAAGAACGAACTGGGGCTGTGGATCAACACCGCCAACCAGCTGCTGGCC
>JBFHKK010000551.1:0-1919 GCA_041595475.1 Pseudomonas sp.
GGCCGCGTGGTTCGCGGTCCTTGTCCAGCCACCTGAAAAGCCGGCTGAACCTCGATGCGCTGAAGACGTTGTTGCTGCATGAACTGCTGCCGAAAGAGATCTTCGACGACCCGGCGGCGCTCGCCGCAGCGATCAAGGCACTGCCGCTGCGGCTGGTTGCCACTCGCCCGATTGCCGAAGCGATCAGCACCGCCGGCGGCGTGCGCCTCGAGGCGATGGACCCGCAGCTGATGCTGCACCGCCTGCCCGGCGTCTTCTGCGCCGGCGAAATGCTCGACTGGGAAGCGCCGACCGGCGGCTACCTGCTCACCGCCTGCTTCGCCCGCGGCCGCGCCGCCGGGATGGGCATGCTCGACTGGCTGGCGCAGCCCTGACGCTGGCCCAGCGCTGAGGACGGCTCAGGGCTTGCGGCCGCCCTTGGCCGGCTTGCCACCCAAGCGCGGCACCTGGCGTACCGCCTTGGCCTTGGGCGCTTCACTTTCCTCGAACCAGTTGCCCAGGTGGATCTTGCCCTTGCCGGCGGCCTTGGCCGCGCCGGGTATCAGCTTCTGCTTGGGCTTCTTCGGTTTCTTCAGCACCACCCCGCCGGCCTGGGTCACGGGCACCCGGTGGTCGGGGATGAAGTCCGGCTCGTCGACACGCGGGATCACCTGGTTGATCAGGGTCTCGATGGCCGCCAGCTGCTCCACCTCGTCGGCGCACACCAGCGACAGCGCCTGGCCCGTGGCGCCGGCGCGGCCGCTGCGGCCGATGCGGTGCACGTAGTCCTCGGCGACGATCGGCAGGTCGAAGTTGACCACCAGCGGCAGCTCGACGATATCCAGGCCGCGGGCCGCCACGTCTGTGGCCACCAGCACCTGCACCTCGCCGGCCTTGAAGCGCTGCAGGGCACGCAGGCGGGTCGGCTGCGGCTTGTCGCCGTGGATCGCCTCGGCATCGATGCCGGCCTGCTGCAACTGCGCCTCCAGCTCGTCGACACCCTTGCGGGTCTTGGCGAACACCAGCACCTGGCTCCAGCGTTTTTCCTGATACAGGTGCAGGAACAGCTCGGCCTTGCGCTTCTTGTCCACCGGGATCAGCCACTGCTTGACCGACTTGGCCGCGGCGTTGCGCGGGCTGACCTCGATCGACAGCGGGTCGCGCAGCAGCTCCCTGGCCATGGCGCGAATGGTCTCGGAGAAGGTCGCGGAAAACAGCAGGGTCTGGCGTCTCGATGGCAGGGCGCAGAACAGCTCGTCCAGCTCGCGGGCGAAGCCCAGGTCGAGCATGCGGTCGGCCTCGTCCAGCACCAGGGTCTGCAGCTGGTTGAACTTCACCGCGTTCTGCCGGTACAGGTCGAGCAGCCGCCCGGGGGTGGCCACCAGCACATCCAGGCCCTTGCGCAGCTTCATCATCTGCGGGTTGATGCTGACCCCGCCATAGACCGCGTAGCTGCGCAGCGGCAGGTGCTGGCCGTAGGCCTGGACGCTCTGCTGCACCTGTTCGGCCAGCTCGCGGGTCGGCACCAGCACCAGGGCGCGCACCGAGTTGGCCGCCACCACCGGCCCCTCCATCATCAGCCGTTGCAGCAGCGGCAGGGCGAAGCCGGCGGTCTTGCCGGTGCCGGTCTGCGCCGCGGCCATCAGGTCGCGGCCCTTGAGCACGGCGGGGATAGCCTGGGCCTGGATCGGCGTCGGGGTCTGGTAGTCGAGGCCGGCGAGGCTGCGCAGCAGCGGCTCGATCAGGCCGAGGGAGGCGAAGGTCATGAAGTTCTAACCGGGCGTCAGCGCACAAGAGCAAAGGCGCGCAGTTTAGCAGGCCGTCAGCGGCCAGTGCTCAGCTCAGTCGCGCCAGGGCCTGGCCGATCTTCGCCGCTGGAACCTTCTGCAGGCGGCACAGCAGCTCGTGGCTGACCTCGGCGACGCCATGGCGCTCGCGCA
>JBFHKK010000552.1:0-1913 GCA_041595475.1 Pseudomonas sp.
CCGCGCTGTTGTTCAGCGGCGCGCCCAGGGGCGCAGCCGGCGGGCGACTGTCGAACAGGTTGGCGCTGGCCGGCAGGGCGAACAGCAGCAGAAGCAGGCAGAGCAGGCGCGGCATGGCGATCTCGAAGCAGGACACTGGCTGCATCATAACCAAGCCGGCCGGACTGAGGCAGGGGCCTGGCTGTAAGCGGTCGTTTCCGCGGCGCCGATGTTTAGCCTGGGGCGGACGGATCAGGCGTGTTGCGCTGCTGTCGCGGGCTCGGATGCGCGGTGGGTCTGCCGAGGGTCGCCAGTCGGCGGGGTTGGCCGGCGTCAAGTGCTGACCGATCGGGGGATCGGGCCACCGTGCTTCAGCGGGGCTGCTGGATTTCCACCCGGTTGCGCCCGCCGTGCTTGGCTTGGTAGAGCGCCTCGTCGGCGAGCTTGGACAGCTGCTTGCCGTCCATCTCGCCGCGCAGTTCGGCGATGCCGGCGCTGAAGGTGCAGAACAGATCCTGCGGCTGCGCCGGATGGCTGAGTTCGGCGAAGCGCCGGCGAATCTCGTCGAGCACCCGCAGTGCGCCCTGGGCGTCGGTGCCGGGCATGATCACGGCGAACTCCTCGCCGCCGTAGCGGCCGATATGGTCGCTCTTGCGCAGGCGCTGCTTGAGGAACAGGGCCAGGCTCTTGATCACCCGGTCGCCCATGGGGTGGCCGTAGGTGTCGTTGACCTTCTTGAAATAGTCGATGTCGAGCATGGCGAAACTCAGCGGCTGCTGGTCGCGCCGGGCGCGCAGGCGCGCGTCCTCGAGCAGTTGCAGGGTATGGGTGTGGTTGTACAGGCCGGTGAGGCTGTCGCGCACCATGCGCGCCCTGAGGCTGCGCGCGCGGGCGGCGCGATTGCGCACGGTGGCGATCAGATGGCGCGGCTTGATCGGTTTGGTCAGGAAGTCGTCGCCGCCTTCGCTCATGGCGTCGAGTTGCTTGTCCAGGTCGTCCTCGGCGGACAGGTAGAGGATAGGCACGCTGACGTAGCGATCGTTGTGGCGGATCACCTTGGCCAGTTCGGGGCCATCGCAGGCGGGCATGTACATGTCGAGGATGATCAGGTCGGGCTGGAACTCGGCCAGTTCGCTCATCGCCTGTATGGGTTCGATCAGCACCCGGGTGACGATGCCGGCGCCGTTCAGGACGCGCTCGGTGTGGGTCGCCTGGGCCCGCGAATCGTCGATGATCAGCACCTTGTAGGGGTCGTACTGGGCCACGTGGGTGAGGATCTCGATGCGCTCGAGCAGGGTCGAGGCGTCCAGGCCGGCGCTGAAGAATTCCTGGCCGCCGGCGCGCACCGCGGCCAGGCGGGTGGGGGTGTCGGTATCCTCGTGGCTGTAGAACAGCAGCGGAATCTTCTGTTCCAGGCCCTGCTGCACGGACTCGGCCAGTTGCAGGCCGCAGCCCGGGCCGGAGAAGTCGACGTCCATCAGGATGGCCGCCGGATGGCGCTCGCTCATGGCCGCGCGAAAGGCGTTGGCGCTGTCCAGCGGCTGCGCGTTCATGCCGAAGAACTCCAGCTGCTGGGCCAGGCGTTCGGCGTGCTCCAAGTGCTGCAGGGCCAGGTATACCGGCTTGCGCAGTGGCGGCAGGGCGGTCTGCTCGAAGCGGTCGGCATGGCGCAGGCCGGTGTGCGCCAGGCGCTGCATCAGCTGGTTGAGGCTGTTGATGGTGTCGCTGGTCAGGCGCGCGCGATTGTCGGCCACGGTCTGCAGGCAGCGGCCGATGCCGTCGGCCAGCTGGCAATGCTCGGCCTGGTCGAAGCGTTCGGCGTAGCGCTGCAGCAGCAGCGCGGCTTCGCGCAGCTCCTGCATGCCCTCGACACTCCACTCCTGGCGCTGCAGGCGCTGCCAGACCTCCAGTAGCTGGCGCGCCTGGTGAATCAC
>JBFHKK010000553.1:0-1904 GCA_041595475.1 Pseudomonas sp.
CGCCACCTGATAACCGGCTTCCAAGGCCTGCAGCGCGGCGAAGGCGGCGACCACCGTCTTGCCCGCCCCCACATCGCCCTGCACCAGGCGCAGCATGGGCTCGTCCTGGCTAAGGTCGTAGGCGATCTCGGCGCCGACCCGGCGCTGCGCGCCTGTGGGGGCGAACGCCAGCTGCGCCAGGAACTGCTGCGGCAGCTGCCTTGCCGGCGGCAGTTGCGGCGCCTGCTGGGCGCGCAGCTGTTCGCGCAGGCGTTGCAGCGACAGCTGGTGGGTCAGCAGCTCCTCGAAGGCCAGGCGCCGCTGGGCCCAGTGCCGGCCCTCGGCCAGTTCCGCCAGGTCGGCATCCGGCGGCGGCCGATGCAGGTAGCGGATCGCCTCGTCCAGCGGGCCGAGCCGGTAGTCGCGGGCCAATTCGGCGGGCAGCCAGTCCGGCAGGCTGCGCGGGCCGAGGCGCGCCAGGGCCTGCTCGCTTAAGGCTCGCAGGCGCTGCTGGGTCAGGCCTTCGGTGGTCGGGTAGATGGGCGTCAGGCACTGTTCCACCTCGAGCGACTCGCGGCCGCTCAAGGCACGATATTCCGGGTGGTAGATCTCCAGGCCCGAGGCGCCGGGGCGCACCTCGCCGTAGCAGCGCACTTGGGTGCCGCGCTTGAGGCCATCCTTCTGCGCCTGGCTGAAGTGATAGAAGCGCAGGCTCAGGGTGCCGCTGCCGTCCTGCAGGCGCACCAGCAGGCTGCGCCGGCGGCCCATGACCACGTCGGCGCCGACCACCGTACCTTCGACGACGGCGTCCTGGCCCGGGCGCAGGGCGCCGATGGGCACGATGCGGGTGCGGTCCTGGTAGCGCAGCGGCAGGTGAAAGAGCAGATCCTGCAGGTTCTCCAGGCCGACCCGGGCGAGTTTCTCGGCCAGGGCGGCGCCGACACCCTTGAGTGCGGTGACGGAAACCGCGGCCAGGTCGCTCACCGCCGGGGCCTCAGGCGCTCTTTTGCTGCGGTCGACTCACCGAGCACAGGCGAATCGAGTCGGCCAGCACCTCGATGGCTTTCGGCCGCGGGAAGCTGGCGCGCCAGGCGATGGCCACTGTGCGATAGGGCACCGGGGCGCTGAGCGGGCGCACCTCGAGGACGCCGGGAGCGTAGTGGTGGCTCTCCACCGCGGAGAACGGCAGGATGGACACGCCCAGGCCCGAGGCGACCATGTGACGGATGGTTTCCAGCGAGCTGGATTCCACCGTGGTGTGCTTGGCGTTTTCCTCGCCGCCCTTGCGCAGACTCGGGCAGGCCTCCAGCACCTGATCGCGGAAACAGTGGCCCTCGCCAAGCAGCAGCAGGGTCTTGTCGTTGAGCAGGGCGCTGTCGATGCTGTCCATCGCCGCCCAGGGGTGGCCGGCCGGCAGCAGCGCGTAGAAGGGCTCGTCGTACAGCGGCTTGGTCAGCACGTCGGCTTCCTGGAACGGCAGGGCGATGATGATGGCGTCCAACTCGCCGGTACGCAGCTTGTCGCGCAGCACATGGGTGAAGTTCTCCTCGATGTACAGCGGCATGTCCGGGGCCACCTTGTGCAACTGCGGAATCAGGTGGGGAAAAAGATAGGGACCGACGGTGTAGATGGCGCCGATCTTCAGCGGCGCGGCCATCTGGTTCTTGCCGGCCTGGGCCAGTTCGCGAATGCTCTGGGCCTGTTCCAGCACCTTTTGCGCCTGGGTGACTATGCCCTCGCCGACCGGGGTCAGGCGCACCGCGCTCTTGCTGCGCTCGAAGATCAGCACGCCCAGTTCGTCCTCGAGCTTCTTCACCCCGACCGACAGGGTCGGCTGGCTGACATGGCAGCGCTCGGCCGCGCGGCCGAAATGCTGTTCCTGGGCGAGGGTGACGATGTAGCGCAGTTCGGTGAGGGTCATAGTC
>JBFHKK010000554.1:0-1903 GCA_041595475.1 Pseudomonas sp.
CCGGGCCAGCTCCGGCCAGGCACGATAGTCGCGCGACAGGCGATTGGGCGCGCCGAGCAGATCAAGTCGAGCGATGGCGTCCACCAGACTACTCGGCACGGCGAACTCGGCGTCCTCGGCCGGGCCGACCCAGAGCAGGCAGTCGCCGTGCTCGGCCTCGGCGAAACCCTCGCGATCCAGCCCCAGGAGGCCATCCAGACGCACCTCGGCGATGCCACGCAGCAGACGCACCTGCCAGCCCAGGGCGCTGGCGGCGATGGCGACGGCGGCTAGGGCGTGACCGAGGTCGTGCTGGCAGTAGCGGTAGGCGCGCTCGCCGTATTTCCAGGCCTCGCGCCAGGGGATGCTGGCCAGGGCCAGCAGCAGGCCGCCGGGGGGCAGGGCCGCGGCCAGCTGCTCGGCCAAGTCCATCGGCAGTTCGGCGCGCACCTCCAGACCATGCACGTCCGGCGCGTAATGGGCGAGCAGGCCGACCTCCTCCAGCGCGCCGGGCGGCAGCAGCACATAGGCCTCGGTCGGGTGCAGGTTGCCGGAGGAAGGATTGACCCGCAGCGCCCAGCGGCTGCCGCCGGCCTCCTTCCAGGCCGACAGCGCCAGGCTGTCGTAAAGCAGTTGCGAAATACTCGCCCGATCCAGCGGCGCCGGCCGGCCCACAGGCGCGGCGAACGCTGCATCGTATGCGGGCGACTCCTCCAGCGGCCGCTGCCACAGCTCGATCAGCCTGGCGCCGGCGTAGCGGCGAAAGGGCGCCGGCTGGGTCGCCCAGTCCAGCTGCCCCGGCCCCGGGGCGAAGCGCTGCGGCTGGTGCTTGCTCAACTCGTGGTAGGTCCGCAGCGCCTCTTGCTCGCTCATCGGCGGGCTTCCCAGTCGGCGCGCGCAAGCCGATAGAGGACATGGCGGCGCAGCGGGTGACCGGCCGAAAGGGCCGGATGCTCGAAGTCGCCGGCCTCATCGTGCTGCATGCCGATGGCCGTCATCAGCCGCCGCGACGGCTGGTTGCCCTGCGGGGTGAAGGCCACCACCTCGTCCAGCTTCAGCTCCTCGAAGGCGTAGGCCAGCACCCGCTGCGCCGCCTCGCGGGCCAGGCCCTGGCCCTGATGCGCCCGCGCCAGGCGCCAGCCGATCTCGATGGCCGGTGTGAAGGGTGCGCCGAAGCCGACGTGCAGCAGGCCGGTGAATCCGATGAAGGCGCCGCTATTGGTGCGTTCCAGAGCCCAGAGCCCATAACCGTGACGGGCGAAGTGGGCCTGGATGCGCTGCATCAGCGCGGCGCTCTGCGCGGGCTCGAGCAGGGCCGGGAAGTAGCGCATCACCTCGGGGTCGCGATTCATCTCGGCAAAAGGCGCGAGGTCTTGGGTGCGCCAGCGACGCAGGCGCAGGCGCGGGCTGGTGAGTTCGATCGGCTTGGGCATCTGACCTCCGCTTGAGTCGAGTCGGGGCGCAGCACCATACTGCAGGGCCACGTCATAGGCTTCAGTTTATGCCCCTGCCGCTGGTCTACCACGACGACTACAGCCCGCCCTTCCCGGCCGGGCACCGTTTTCCCATGGAAAAGTTCCGCCTGCTGCGCGACCACCTGGTGGCCAGCGGCCTGACCCGCGACGCCGATTTCGCCCGGCCCGAGCCCTGCCCTACCGAGGTGCTGGCCCTGGCCCACTGTTCCGGCTATATCGCCCGCTACTGCGGCGGCGAGTTGAGCCCCGCCGAGCAGCGGCGCCTCGGCCTGCCCTGGAGCCAGGCCCTGGCCCGGCGCACCCTGCGCGCGGTGGGCGGCACCCTGCTGACCGCCGAACTGGCCCTCCGGCACGGCCTGGCCTGCCACCTAGCCGGCGGCACCCACCACCCCCAATTCGATCATCCGGCCGGCTTCTGCAACTTCAACGACCAGGCGGTGACCGCCCGC
>JBFHKK010000555.1:0-1902 GCA_041595475.1 Pseudomonas sp.
ATTGAGCACCCGGCACGCCAGTTCGGGGCGGCTGAACAGCAGCGCCTTGGCCTCGGCATAGGCCTCCATGCTGCCGTGGTAGTCGAGGTGATCGCGCGACAGATTGGTGAACACCGCCACGTCGAAGGCCAGGGCCGCCACCCGGCCCTGGTGCAGGCCGTGGGACGACACCTCCATGGCCACGGCACGGGCGCCGGCCTGCTTGAGGTCGGCCAGGGCCGCCTGCACGCCGATCGGGTCGGGGGTGGTGTGATGGCCGGGCTTGAGGTCGTCGAAGAACCCCGTGCCCAGGGTCCCGATCAGGCCGCAGCGCTGACCGAGCAGGTCGAGGGCCTGGGCCAGCAGCTGGGTCACGCTGGTCTTGCCGTTGGTGCCGGTGACACCGACCAGATTGAGCGCGCGACTGGGTTCGCCATAGAAGCGTCCGGCGATGGCCGACAGCTGTCCGGCCAGATCCTTGATCGCCACCTGCTCGGCCGGCCCTGCGGGCAGCTCAGTCGCGCCCTCGGCCTCGAAGGCGACCGCGGCGGCGCCACGGGCGATGGCATCGGCGATATGCGCACGACCGTCCTGCAGGCCACCGGGCACGGCGAGGAACAGATCGCCCGGACGGACCTTGCGGCTGTCCAGGGTGAGTTCTCGAATCAGCACCGCGCTGGCGGCCTGGGGCAACAATTGATTGAGCGGCATGGGCATCAGATTCGCCCTCCTTGGCCTTCGTTCACGGCCAGCGTCTGCGACTCGACAGGCGGCAGGTCGTCGGGAACCACGTTCATCAGGCGCAAGGCGCCCGCCATCACCTTGCCGAACACCGGGGCGGAGACCACGCCGCCGTAATAGCCGCCCTCGCTCGGCTCGTCGATCACCACCGCCACCGCCACGCGCGGCTCGCTGGTCGGCCCGAAGCCGGCGAACAGCGAGCGGTAGGCGTTCTCCGTATAGCCCTTGGTGCCGACACTGGCCTTGCGCGCGGTGCCGCTCTTGCCCGCCACGTGGTAGCCCGGCACCTTGGCCCGGTGCGCGCCACCGGGCGCCTCGACGACCTGCTGGAGCATGCCCTGCATGGTCTTGGCGACATCTTCGGAGACCACCTGCACACCATCGGGCAGGCGGTCGACGCGGGTCATCGACAGCGGCACGTTGCGTCCGCCGTTGGCCAGGGTGGCGTAGGCATGCACCAGCTGCACCGCGGTCACCGAGAGGCCATAGCCATAGGACAGGGTGGCCGTCTCGGCCTTGCGCCAGTTGCGATGGTTGGGCAGGTTGCCGACCCGCTCGCCGGGAAAGCCCAGGCCGGTGTCCTGACCCAGGCCGACCTGCTGCATCAGGCTATAGATGGATTCACCGCCGATATCGAAGGCAATCTTGCTCATGCCGACGTTGCTCGACTTGATCAGGATGCCGGTCAGGTCCAGCGCGCCGTTGCTGCGCGAAACGTCGCGGATGGTGTACTTGCCGATCTGCAGCGAGCCGGGATAGACGTCGACGGTGTCGCTCGGCTTCCAGCGGCCGCTGGCCAGCGCCGCGGTCATGGAGAACGGCTTCATGGTCGAGCCCGGTTCGAAGACGTCGATCAACGCCCGGTTGCGCATGGCCGCCGGCTGCAGGCTGCGCCTGTTGTTCGGGTTGTAGGTGGGCTGATTGACCATGGCCAGCACCTCGCCGGTTTTCACATCGACCATGACCAGGCTGCCGGCCTTGGCGCCGAACTCCACCAGGGCGTTGCGCAGCTCGCGATGGGCCAGGTACTGCAGGCGCAGGTCGATCGACAGCGCCAGGGTCTTGCCGGGCTTGGCGTTCTGGGTGACCTGCACGTCCTTGATCAGGCGACCGCGCCTGTCCTTGAGCACCTGGCGCTTGCCCGGCACGCCGGCCAGCCACTCATCGAAGGCCAGCTCCATG
>JBFHKK010000556.1:0-1899 GCA_041595475.1 Pseudomonas sp.
CCGATCATGGCGATCACCGCCAGTATCAGGATGGTGAACGGCAGGTCGATGACACTGGCCAGGGTCAGGGAGGCGAGGAAATCGCGCAGTACCTGAAACTCGTGAATGTTCTGGGCGAAGCTGCCGACCCGCGCCGGGCGGAACTTCATGGCCATACCGGCGATGCGCTCGAACAGGGTGGCGGAGATGATCAGGTCGGTCTTCTTGCCGGCCAAATCCAGGCACAGGCCGCGCAGGGTCTTGAGCAGCAGATCGAAGAGGAAGGCGCCGCCGGCGCCGATGGCCAGCACCCAGAGGGTGGCCTCGGCCTGATTGGGCACCACCCGGTCGTAGACGTTCATCACGAACAGCGGCGCGACCAGACCGACCAGGTTGATCAGCAGGCTGGCGGCCACCGCATCGATATACAGCCAGCGCGAGCGCAGCAGGGTGTCGCGAAACCAGGCGCGCGCCCGCGGAATCAGCTGGCCGCGCTGCAGATCGTACTTGTGCTGGGGCTGGGCGAAGAACGCCCGGCCGCTGTAGTCCTCGGCGAGCATCTCGGCGCTGACCCGCACCTCACCGCCCTCGCTCTCGCTGGGCATGATCCTCGCCCGGCCCTGCTCGTCCCACCCCAGCAGCAAGGCGCAGCGGCCGTCGGCGAGCATCAGCAAGACCGGCAGCGCAATCGCCGGAATCTGCTGCAAGCCGCGGCGCAACCAGCGGCCCTGCAGGCCGGCGCGGGCCGCTGCACGCGGCAGCAACTCGGGGCTCAGGCGCTGCTCCGGAAGCGGCAGGCCGGCGGTCAGCATCGCCCGGCTGGCCGGGCGCTGGTGCAGACTGCAGAGCGACAGCAGACTGTCCAGCAGCGGGTCATCGTAGCGATCGCGCGGGTCGCCGCGCGTGGGCGTCTGGCTCAGGTCTGACGACACTCGGGCTCACTCATGCAGGGTTGACTCAGTTCAGCCCGGGCAACTGGACCCGCGCCTTGACTTGATCCAGCGGCGCGGCGGCCAGCGGTGCGACTACGCCCTGGCTCTTGAGCAGGGCGCCCATGGTGGCCTTGATCCGGTACTGAGTAAACAGCTCGGTGAAACGCACCTCCTCCAGACGACGGGAGGCGGTGAACAGCTCGTTCTCGCTGTCGAGCAGGTCGAGCAGGCTGCGTTCGCCCAGGGTGAACTGCTTCTGGTAGGACTCGCGCACCCGGGCGCTGCGATCGACGTACTGCTGGGCGATCGGCAGTTGCTGGCGGGCATTGTCCAGGGCGTTCCAGGCCAGGCCCAGTTCCTCGTTGAGTACGCGCAGGGCGTCGTTGCGGATGTCCATGGCCTCATTGATCTGATGCGCCTTGGACTGCAGGTCGGCCTTGTTGCTGCCGCCGGCGAACAGGTTGTAACGCATGCGCAGCATCGCCTGCCACTCGTTGCGGTGCCCGGCGGTGCCGTCGATATTGTTGTCGGCGCCACGGGAGACTTCGGCATCGAGGCGCGGGTAGAAGCCCGACTTGGCGGCCTGGTACTGCTGCTCGGCGGCCTGCACGTCGGCCTCGGCCGAGCTCAGGAAGGGATTGTTCGCCAGCATCTGGGCGCGGGCCTGCTGCAGGCTTTCCGGCAACTGACCGACCAACCCCTGGGGCTGGCTGAGCTCGCTGGCCTCGCGGCCGACCACGCTGTAATAGTTGACCCGCGCGTCGGCCAGATTGGTCTGTTCGGTCAGCAGGTTGTTACGCGCGTGGGCCAGGCGCGCCTCGGCCTGATCCAGATCGGCCATGCGCCCCACCCCGCTCTGGCTGCGCAGGCTGATCTGGTCGAAGATTCGCTCATGACTGGCCAGGTTGTCCTCGGCCAGGCGCACCATGGCCTGGCGCTTGAGCACCTCCAGGTAAACCTCCGCCACGCTCAGACCGGTGCGCTCGGC
>JBFHKK010000557.1:0-1891 GCA_041595475.1 Pseudomonas sp.
CCAGGTTCTCGGCGGTGATGCCCATGTGGTAGTCGTTGAAGGCGTCCCAGAGGCCGTCGCGGATCATGCTGTCGACCAGCTGGGCATGGCCCATGCGCAGGCCGGTGCGGGCGCCGGGCATGACGTAGGGAGCCAGGCTCATGTTCTCCATGCCGCCGGCGACCACCACCTCGGCGTCGCCGCAGCGGATGGCCTGGGCGGCCAGGTGCAGGGCCTTGAGCCCGGAGCCGCAGACCTTGTTCAGGGTCAGGGCCGGTACCCTATGGGGCAGGCCGGCGAGAATTGCCGCCTGGCGTGCCGGGTTCTGCCCGGAGCCGGCGGTCAGCACCTGGCCGAGAATCACCTCGTCGACCTGGGCAGCGTCCAGTTTGGCCTGGGTCAAGAGTTGGCGGATCACCGCGGCGCCCAGTTCGGGCGCGGGAATGTTGGCCAGCGAGCCCTGGAAAGCGCCGATGGCGGTGCGGCTGGCGGCGACTATGACGACGTCTTGCATGGGGCGGTCCTCACGGAAGGCAGAGAATGCGCAGGGGGTTGATCTCAAGGCCGGCTATGGTCGCACAGGCGGCCGAGCATCGACAGTCTCAGGCCAGCGCTGCGATGGGCGAGAGTCGAACTGTTGCGGCTCGCGCTGCGCCCCGGCGAGCGCTGGCGCGCCCGCGGGGCCGGGCCTCAGCCCAGTTCGCCGTGCAGCGCCTGGAACTGGGCTTCGAGGTTGCGGGTCAGGCGCGGGGTGTCGAACAACGCGCCTTCTTCACGCACCTGTTGCAGGTGCGCGCGCAGGCGCCGGCAGTCGGCCGGCGAGTGGGCCAGGGCCACGGCCTTCTCCTCGTAGCTGGCCAGGTCGTAGGTGATCAGCTCATCCAGCCCGGCCGCGGTCAGCAGGGCGCCGGCCATGCGCGAGGCGAAGGTCTGGCCGCTGCGAGTGAGCACCGGCAGACCCATCCACAGGGCGTCGTTGGCGGTGGTGCCGCCGTTGAACGGATAGCTGTCGAGGAACAGATCGGCCACCCCGTAGCGCGCCAGGTAATCTTCCGGCGAGACCCGCGAGGCGAAGATCAGGCGCGTCTCGTCGATGCCGCAGGCCAGGGCCTCCTGGCGCAGATTGGCCTCGGCCCAGACATTGTCGGCCAGCAGCCAGAGCACGCTGCCCGGCACGCGACCGAGGATGCTCATCCAGGTGCGGAACATCTCCGAGGTGTATTTGTAGTTGTTGTTGAAGGAGCAGAAGACGAAGGCGTCGGCCGGCAGACCACAGCTTTCCCGCGACGGAATCGGGGCATGCTGGCGCTGGCGATCGCTGACCTGGTAGACGTCCGGCAGGTACAGCGGCTTCTCGGAATAGAAATCCAGCGCCGACTCCGGGATCAGGAAGCGGTCGGCGATCACGTAGTCGATCGACGGCAGGCCGGTGGTGGCCGGCAGGCCCAGGTAGGTGATCTGGATCGGCGCCGGGCGATAGGCCAGCATGCCGGGGCGCGCGCCCAGGGTCTGACCCTGCAGGTCGATCAAAATGTCGATCTCGTGCTGGCGGATCAGCTGGGCGGCGGCCTCGTCGCTCAGGTGATGGATGCGCTCGAAGTGGTCCATGGCCGCGATCACCCGCCGGCGCAGGGGCGAGCCGTCCTCGCGGCTCCAGTCGAAGCCGTAGACCTCGAACTGCTCGCGGTCGTGCAGTTCGAACAGCTCGACCGTGAGCATGGCCACCGGGTGCAGGCAGAAGTCCGATGAGCAGTAGCCGATGCGCAGCTTGCGGTGGCCGTAGCTGGCCTTGGGCGCGAGTCGCGGCACCTGGCTGTTGATTTTCCGCTTGACGAATTGGCGAGCGGCCTCGAGCTGGGCGCGCGGGTCTTCGGAGAGGCTGACCATGGCCAGGGCCGAGGTGGACTGCTCG
>JBFHKK010000558.1:0-1890 GCA_041595475.1 Pseudomonas sp.
GGCGCGGCCGCCTCCCAGATGCTCACCGACGGCGGGATGATATGCGGCCAGAGGCTGATCCCCAGGCCGCTGTAGCCGAGGAAGATCAGCGCCAGGGTCAGCAGGAAGGGCGAGTAGTGGGCATTGCGCGCCACTGCCCGCAGCAGCGCCCAGGTGCACAGCAGGACCAGCAGCGGCACCGGCATAAACCAGAACAGATTCGGCAGGCTGAACCAGCGCTGGGCGATCTCGGCGTGGGCCAGCGGCGTCCACAGGCTGACGATGCCGGTCACCGCCAGCAGCACGAACACCAGGGGACGGGCCAGATCATGCATCTGCTGCTGCAGGCGACCCTCGGTCTTCATGATCAGCCAGGTGCAGCCGAGCAGCGCATAGGCGGCGACCAGCGCCGCGCCGCAAAACAGCGAAAAAGGCGTCAGCCAGTCCAGCGGCCCGCCGGCATAGGCCCGGTTCACCACCTCGAAGCCGTCGATATAGGCGCCCAGGGCCACGCCCTGGAAGAAGGTCGCGGTCAGCGAGCCGCCGATAAAGGCCTTGTCCCAGATATGCCGCTTGGCCGCCTTGGCCTTGAAGCGGAACTCGAAGGCCACGCCGCGAAAGATCAGCCCCAGCAGCATCAGGATCAGCGGCAGGTAGAGGGCGCTCAGCACCACCGCGTAGGCCAGCGGGAAGGCGCCGAACAGCGCCGCGCCGCCGAGCACCAACCAGGTCTCGTTGCCGTCCCAGACCGGCGCCACCGTGTTCATCATCACATCGCGCTCGCCCTCGTCCCTGACCAGCGGAAAGAGAATGCCGATGCCCAAATCGAAGCCGTCCATGACCACATACATCATCACCCCGAAGGCGATGATCAGCGCCCAGATCAGCGAAAGATCGATTCCCATGTTCAGGCCCTCCCGCCTGGCAGATCGGTTTCCAGCTCATCCAGGCCCTCATCCGCCGCCGATAGCGGCCGCGACGGCGTGTGCTGCTGGCCGGGGCCGCCATGGGCCACTTCCTCGCCCTCGCCGGTGACCGGGCCCTTGCGCACCAGGCGCAGCATGTAGCTGATGCCGACGCCGAACAGGGCGAAATAGACCACCACGAACAGCGCCAGGGTCAGGCTCATCTGCGCCAGCCCATGGCCGGAGGAGGCGTCGGCGGTGCGCATCAGGCCCTGGATGATCCAGGGCTGGCGGCCGATCTCGGTGGTGTACCAGCCGGCGAGTATGGCGATGATGCCCGAGGGCCCCATCCATACCGCCAGGTGCAGGAAGGGCCGGTGCCGATAGAGGCTGCCGCGCCGCCGCAACCACAGGCTCCAGAGGCCGGTGGCGATCATCAGCAGGCCGAGGGCGACCATCACCCGGAAGGTCCAGAACACGATGGTCGAATTGGGCCTGTCCTCGGGCGCGAATTCCTTGAGCGCCGGCACCTGCTGATCCAGGCTGTGGGTCAGGATCAGGCTGCCCAACGCTGGAATCTCGATCTTGAAGCGGGTCTGCTCGGCTTCCATGTCCGGCCAGCCGAACAGGATCAGCGGGGTCGGCTCGCCGCTGCTGTTGTCCCAGTGGCCTTCCATCGCGGCGATCTTGGCCGGCTGGTACTTGAGGGTGTTGAGCCCGTGCAGGTCGCCGATGAAGGCCTGGATCGGCGCCACGATCAGCGCCATCCACATGGCCATCGACAGCATCCTGCGGATCGCCGGATTGTCGCGCCCGCGCAGCAGGTGCCAGGCCGCCGAGGCGCCGACGAAGAAGGCGGTGGCGAGGAAGGCCGCGGTGGCCATGTGCGCCAGGCGGTAGGGGAAGGAGGGGTTGAACACCACGGCGAACCAGTCCACCGGGATCACCCGGCCGTCGACGATCTCGAAGCCCTGGGGGGTGTGCATCCAGCTGTTGGAGGCGAGAA
>JBFHKK010000559.1:0-1888 GCA_041595475.1 Pseudomonas sp.
CAGCGGCGCCATCAGATAGCCGCGCAGCACATAGGCCCAGGCTACCGCCTCGATACCCCAGCGCACGGCGAGCAGAAAGCCGACCAGATTGATCAGCGCCGCAATGGCCGACAGCCGCAGGCTGATGCCCGGCTGGCCGACGGCCTTGAACAGCGCGTGATTGAACTGCGACACCGCCTGCAGGGCGCCGACCAGCGCCAGCACCCGCAGCACCCCGGCCGCCGGCAGCCAGCGTTCGCCGAAGGCCAGGACGATCAGCGGCTCGGCGAACAGGGTCGCCAGCAGGAACACCGGCACCGCCGCCGCCGAGGCATAGCGCACCGCCGTGCCCAGCGCCGCGGCAAGGGCCTGGCGATCCTGCTGCAGGCGCGACAGGGTGGACAGGGCCAGGGCATCGAAGCCCTTGCTGAGCAACTGCTCGATGATCAGCAGCGCCTGGTAGGCCACGTTGTAGAAGCCCAGGGCCGCAGTGCCGAGCACGCCGCCAATGAGAAAGTCGTCGAACTTGCGGTTGAACAGATCGAGCAGGCCGATGCCGACCAGGCCGCTGCCGAAGCGCTGCAACTGCGCCAGATGGCTCCGCGAGAAGCGCCGGCGCGGACGCCAGTCGGTCGCCCGCCAGAGAATGGCCGCGCCACAGGCCGAGGCACCGAGTTGCTGGGCCACCAGGCTCCAGGCGCCCAGTCCCTGGCTGGCGCAGACCAGCCCCAGGGCACAGCCGAAGGCCAGGCCGAGCGTGCCGCGCAGCGCCAGCGGCCGAAAGTCCAGGCGCCGCTGCAGCAGTGCCTGCGGCACCAGCGCCAGGGCATTGAGCGGAAACTGCAGGGCCAGCACCGGCAGCAGCGGCTCCAGCTGCGGCTGGCCGAGCAGCCGCGCGAGCAGCGGCGCCGCCAGCCAGGTCAGCCCCAGCAGCACGCAGGCCGCCGCCAGGCAGGCCCAGAAGGCGCTGTCGAAATGCTCGCCACCAGGCTCGCCCAGCTGCACCAGCGCCTCGCCCAGGCCCTGTTCCAGCAACAGGTTGCCAAGCAGCACGAAGACCGTGGCCAAGGCCACCAGGCCGAAGGCTTCGGGGCTGAGCAGACGGGCCAGGCCGAGGAAGGCGACGAAACCGATCAGCTGCCGGCTGCCGTTATTGGCCAGGGCCCAGAAGGCGCCGGTGCGCACCTTGCCCGCGGTCTCGCCGGCGGACAGCGCCGCGCCCGGCTTCATGGCTGCCGGCCGGCGTCCGCGGCGAGCCTGGCCGGCAGCCGCGAACCGCGCCAGGCGCGCCAGAGGAACAGCGGATTGCCGATCAGGTAGCGGCGCCACAGGCGGCCCGGCTCCTGCATCAATCGGTAAAGCCACTCCAGGCCGAGTTCGCGCATCCAGCCGGGGGCCCGGGCGATGCGCCCGGAATAGAAGTCGAACAAGCCGCCCACGCCGATCGCCACGCCCACCTTCAGCCGTGGCAGATGGCTGGCGATCCACTGCTCCTGGCGCGGCGCGCCCATGGCCACCAGCAGGATCCGCGCGCCACTGGCGTTGATCTGCTCCAGCAGCGCCTGCGCCTGCTCGGGGGCAAAGAAGCCGTCATGCACGCCGGCCAGCGGCAGGCCCGGGAAGCGCTGGCGGGCGTTGCGTGCCGCGTCCTCGGCCACGCCCGGACGGCCGCCGAGAAAGAACACCGGCAACTGCTCGGCAGCGGCGAGTGCGCACAGGCGCGGGAACAGGTCGGTACCGTTGACGTTGTCGCGCAGTCGGCTGTCGACGAACCAGTCCAGTGCCAGGCGTACGCCGATGCCGTCGGCCAGCAGCAGGCCGGTCTGCTGCAGGATCTGCCGGTAGCGCCGGTTGCCGACGGCGATATTCAGGCAATCGGCATTGACGAAGGCCACCTGGCGGGCTCGGC
>JBFHKK010000560.1:0-1885 GCA_041595475.1 Pseudomonas sp.
CGACGCTCTCGGCCAGGGCGCGAATGCCCTCGTCGGCGATCTGCATGCGCTTGCGGCCCTCGAACGGGAAGGGCCGGGTGACCACGGCCACCGTCAGCACGCCCAGCTCCTTGGCCACTTCGGCGATCACAGGGGCGGCGCCGGTACCGGTACCACCGCCCATGCCGGTGGTAATGAAGACCATGTCGGTGCCCTGCAGCACCTCGGCGATGCGCTCGCGATCTTCCATCGCGGCCTGGCGGCCGACTTCCGGATTGGCGCCGGCGCCCAGGCCCTTGGTCACGCCCGGGCCGAGCTGCAGGACGGTGCGCGCACCGATGTTCTTCAGCGCCTGGGCATCGGTGTTGGCGCAGATGAACTCGACGCCCTCGATGTTGTTCTTGGCCATGTGGTTGACCGCGTTGCCGCCGCCGCCACCCACGCCTATGACCTTGATCACTGCACTGGCTGGAGTGCTGTCTACGAGTTCGAACATTTCCTTCTCCTTCCTTTTCTAGTTATAACGCCTACTTCGTACAACGCCTTGAATCAGAAATTGCCCTGGACCCAGCGCTTGAGCCGCTCCAGGACCGGCGCCTTGGGCTCTTCGCCATAGCCGCCGATGGTCGACAACGCGATGCCGTCGACTTGTTTCTGCAGGCCGTAGAGCAGCAGCCCTACGCCCGTGGAATAGATGGGGTTGCGCACCACGTCGGCCAGGCCCTTGACGCCATGGGGCAGACCCAGGCGCACCGGCATGTGGAAGATCTCCTCGGCCAGCTCGACCGCGCCTTCCATCTTCGCCGTACCGCCGGTGAGGACGATGCCGGCCGGAATCATATCCTCGTAACCGCTGCGGCGCAGTTCCGCCTGAATCAGGGTGAACAGCTCGTCGTAGCGCGGCTCGACCACCTCGGCCAGGGACTGGCGCGAGAGGTCACGCGGCGGCCGGTCGCCGACGCTCGGCACCTTGATGGTCTCGCCGGCGCCGGCCAGCTTGGCCAGGGCGCAGGCGTAGCGGATCTTGATCTCCTCGGCGTACTGGGTCGGGGTGCGCAGCGCCATGGCGATGTCATTGGTGACCTGGTCGCCGGCAATCGGGATCACCGCGGTGTGGCGGATCGCCCCTTCGGTGAAGATGCAGATATCGGTGGTGCCGCCGCCGATATCGACCAGGCACACGCCCAGCTCCTTCTCGTCCTCGGTGAGCACGGCATAGGCCGAGGCCAGTTGCTCGAGGATGATGTCGTCGACCTCCAGGCCGCAGCGGCGCACGCACTTCTCGACGTTCTGCGCCGCATTGGTCGCGCAGGTCACCACATGCACCTTGGCCTCCAGACGCACCCCGGACATGCCCAGGGGCTCGCGCACCCCCTCCTGGTTGTCGATCACATAATCCTGCGGCAGGGTGTGCAGCACTCGCTGATCGGCCGGAATGGCCACTGCCTGGGCGGCATCGAGCACCCGCTCGAGGTCCGCGGCGCTGACTTCGCGATCGCGGATGGCGACGATGCCGTGGCTGTTGAGGCTGCGGATGTGATTGCCGGCGACGCCGACGAAGGCCGAGTGGATGCGGCAGCCGGCCATCAGCTGGGCCTCTTCCACCGCCCGCTGGATCGATTGCACGGTGGACTCGATATTCACCACCACGCCCTTCTTCAGGCCGCGCGAGGGGTGACTGCCGATACCGACGATCTCCAGTTGCCCATCGGCCGTTACCTCGCCCACCAGCGCCACCACCTTGGAGGTACCGATATCGAGGCCGACGATCATCTTGCCGCTCTGCACGTTTACCATCTGTCTGCTCTCTCTGCTCACTGCACGACCGCCGGCTGGGCGGTCGCCGGCGCGACCGGCTCGCGCCACGCCACGGCCAGGCCGTTGGCGTAACGCAGGTCGATTCGCG
>JBFHKK010000561.1:0-1851 GCA_041595475.1 Pseudomonas sp.
GCCGGCTTGGATATCGACTGAGCCTGCGCCATGAAAAAAGCCGGCGCATGCGCCGGCTTTTTTATGGGCGATGGAGTCAGCGGGTGCCGAAGACCACCATGGTCTTGCCCTTGACATGCACCAGCCCCTGCTCCTCGAGCGCCTTGAGCACCCGGCCGACCATTTCCCGCGAGCAGCCGACGATGCGGCCGATCTCCTGGCGGGTGATCTTGATCTGCATGCCGTCGGGGTGGGTCATGGCGTCGGGCTGCTTGCACAGGTCGAGCAGGGTACGGGCGACCCGCCCGGTGACATCGAGAAAGGCCAGGTCGCCGACCTTGCGTGTGGTGGCGCGCAGGCGCTCGGCCATCTGGCTGCCGAGGGCGTAGAGGATGTCCGGGTCCTGCTGGGTCAGTTCGCGGAACTTGGCATAGCTCAGTTCGGCCACTTCGCATTCGGTCTTGGCCCGCACCCAGGCACTGCGCTCCTTCTCCGACCCTTCCTTCTCGAACAGGCCCATCTCGCCGAAGAAGTCCCCGGCGTTGAGGTAGGCGATGATCATCTCGCGGCCGTCGTCATCCTCGATCAGGATGGTGACCGAGCCCTTGACGATGAAGAACAGGGTTTCGCAGCGGTCGCCCGCATAGATGATGGTGCTCTTGGCCGTGTAGCGGCGGCGGTGGCAGTGCGCCAGGAGCTTGTCGAGATGCTTGATCTTAGGTGTGAGGGTGATAGCGACCATGCCCTTATCCCGAATCTGAAGAGTTGTGCCCGTGGCTGACAGGCGATTTCTTATTAGTGGTTCGCTGCAGTGTGCCAGTAACTCGTCGTCAGCTTAACAGACGCGCCCTCGCTCGGGCGGATTTCCCACCGCGGCCGGCGCAAGCCGCAGGCCTGGAGGGGCTGGGGCGATAAGGGCGCTGTGATAAGCTTCTGGCCTTTTTATCAGCGGAGACTCGGCAATGAAAGCGCGCATTCGGTGGGTCGGCGAAGCCCAGTTCCTGGGCGAGTCCGGGAGTGGTCATGCGGTGCTGATGGATGGTCCGCCGGAAAGCGGCGGGCGCAACCTGGGGGTGCGGCCGATGGAGATGCTGCTGATCGGCCTGGGCGGCTGCAGCAACTTCGATGTGGTCAGCATCCTGAAGAAGTCGCGCCAGGCGGTGGACAGCTGCGAGGTCTTCGTCGAGGCCGAGCGCGCCGGCGAGGAGCCCAAGGTGTTTACCAAGATTCACCTGCATTTCCAGGTCAAGGGTCGTGGCCTCAAGGAGGCCCAGGTCAAGCGTGCGGTCGAGCTGTCGGCCGAGAAGTACTGCTCGGCCTCGATCATGCTCGGGCGTGCCGGGGTGGAGATCAGCCACGCCTACGAGATCGTCGAGCTGGGCTGAAGCCCTTTCATCATCTGCCTGCTGCGGGCGCTGGCAGTCGGGCCGCGCCATCGGCATAATGGCGCCCCATTTTTCGGGGCCCAAGCGGCTCCGAGCGGATAACCAAACTCGCCAGTGCGAAGAGGTGTTAATCGTCCTACGCGACTGCCCTGCGGCAGTTGACGGGCATGCTCGATCACGCGGCCTGGCCGCACCCACCTAAGAGAGTTCCAGCGGTGATGAAAAGCAAACTCAAGCTCCACGGGTTCAACAACCTGACGAAGACCTTGAGCTTCAACATCTATGACATCTGCTACGCGGAAACCGCGGAAGATCAGCAGGCCTACGTGCAGTACATCGACGAAGAGTACGATGCCGAGCGCCTGACCCAGATACTCACCGATGTTGTCGACATTATCGGCGCCAATATCCTCAATATCGCCCGCCAGGACTACGACCCCCAGGGTGCCAGCGTGACCATCCTGATCTCCGAGCAGCCGGTCGAGCC
>JBFHKK010000562.1:0-1840 GCA_041595475.1 Pseudomonas sp.
CATCGCCGAATACGGCAGCTCCAACGTCGGCCGGCTCAAGCACGTCTACCGCCAGGGCCTGGCGCTGCGCTACGGCAAGACCATGCAGTGCATCGCCGGCATCCACTACAACTTCTCCCTGCCCGAGCCGCTCTGGGCGCTGCAGCAGCAGGCCGAGGGCGACAGCCACAGCGCCCGCGACTACCAGTCGGCGCGCTACATCGGCCTGATTCGCAACTTCCGCCGCTACAGCTGGCTGCTGATGTACCTGTTCGGCGCCTCGCCGGCGCTGGACGCCGGCTTTATGCGCGGCCGACCGCATCGTCTGCAGGCGCTGGATGACGAGACCCTCTACCTGCCCTACGCCACCAGCCTGCGGATGAGCGATCTGGGCTACCAGAGCAGCGCCCAAGCCGGCCTCACCCCCTGCTACAACGACCTGGCCAGCTACACCGACAGCCTGCGCCAGGCGGTCGGCACCCCCTACCCGGCCTATGTCGAGCTGGGCACCCACGGGGACGGCCAGTGGCAACAGCTCAACACCAACATCCTGCAGATCGAGAACGAGTACTACTCGAGCATCCGCCCCAAGCGCGTCACCCACAGCGGCGAGCGGCCGATCCAGGCGCTGTCGGCCCGCGGCGTGCAGTACGTCGAGGTGCGCTGCCTGGACATCAACCCCTTCCTGCCGCTGGGCATCGACCTCACCGAGGCGCGCTTTCTCGATGCCTTCCTGCTGTTCTGCGCCCTGGCCGACAGCCCGCCGCTGGACGGCGACGAATGCCGGACCTGCACCGAGAACTTTCTGGCGGTGGTCAATGAGGGCCGGCGTCCGGGCCTGCAGCTCACGCGCGGCGGCCAGCCGGTGGCCATGCAGGACTGGGCCGCGGCGCTGCTCGAGGGCATTGCGCCCTTGGCCGAGCTGCTCGACCGCAGCCAGGGCGGCGAAGCCCATCGCCAGGCGCTGCAGACGCAGCGCGACAAGCTCGCCGAGCCGGCCCTGACGCCCTCGGCCCAGGTGCTGGCGGCACTGCAACAGGGCCAGAGCTTCGCCCAGTTCGCCCTACACCAGAGCCTGGCGCATGCCCAGTACTTCCGCGACCAGCCGCTGGAGGCCGGGCAACAGGCGGCCTTCGAGGCGGCCAGCGCCCGCTCGCTGCGCGAGCAGGCGGACCTGGAAGCGGCCGATGACGGCGATTTCGACAGCTTCGCCGCCGCCTACCAGGCGAGCATCCTGGGCGCGCCCTTTTAGTCGATTCGGTCACAAAAACAGCCAGCGGCGCGAAAAGCGGGACCAACGGCCCCGCCGCCGGTCGAGTACGGCGCTAGCATTGCTGACGAACCCCGCCATCGAGCGCGCGCCCATGACGCCCGACCCGCGCAGCAGCGAAGACCCGCAGTGGAGCCTTGAACGCCTGGACAAGGCCTATCAGCAAGGCTACATGGCCGGCCTCACCGGCCAGCCCAGCAGCCCCCATCGGCAGCCCGCCGAGGTGCTGGCCGCAGCCTGGGAGGCCGGCTGGGACGACGGCCACAGGCAGCGCAGGCTGCAGCGCAAGCGCGCCTGAACCAGCCTCGCCCTACAGGGCCTTCTCGAACACCTGGGAATTGCGCTGGAAGTTGTACAGCGAGGCGCGCGCCGCCGGCAGCCGCTCGACACTGCTGGGCACGAAGCCGCGTTCGCGGAACCAGTGGGCGGTGCGGGTGGTGAGGACGAACAGGGTCTTGATGCCCTGGCTGCGGGCGCGTTCCTCGATGCGCTCGAGCAGTTCGTCGCCGCGGCCGCCGTGGCGGTAGGACGGGTTGACCGCCAGGCAGGCCAACTCGCCGAAATCCGAGTCGGCGATCTGGTACAGCGCGG
>JBFHKK010000563.1:0-1838 GCA_041595475.1 Pseudomonas sp.
GCCTGGCCAGCCTGCAGCGCAGCCTGCACAGCGCCTGGCGCATCGGCAGTTTCTCCGGCCTGGCCGCCGGCCTGCACCTGGAGGCGCCGGACCGCGACGGCCTGGTCCTGCCGGATGCCGGCGAGCCGGGCAGCGGCTTCTTCGCCTTCCCCCGCGGCGCCCGCGCCGGCACCTGCCTGCACGCCATCCTCGAGGACTGGGCGCGGGGCAAGGGCGCGCTGAGCGAGCTGGTCGAGCCGGCGCTGAGCGGACACGGCATCAGCAGCGACTGGCGCGCGGTGGCGATCGCGCAGCTGCAGACGGTGCTCGACGCCGACCTGGACGGCAACGGCCTGCGCCTGTCCGCCTTGGAGCCGACGCGGCGCCTGCCCGAGCTGGGCTTCACCTTCCCGGTGGCGAATCTGGCGGTGCAACGCCTGCGGGCGATACTCGCCGACCCGGACCATGGCCTGCCGACGGCGATGCGCGAGGCCGCCGCGCGCCTGGAGTTCGACGACCTCAAGGGTTTCCTCAAGGGCTTTATCGACCTGACCTTCGAGCATGACGGGCGCTGGTACATCGCCGACTACAAGTCCAACTGGCTCGGCCCGGATGCCAGCTACTACCAGGGTGAGCGGCTGGTGCAGGCCCTGGCCGGCGAGCATTACTACCTGCAGTACCTGATCTACCTGGTGGCGCTGCGGCGCTTCCTGCGCCAGCGCCTGGCCGATTTCGACGACAGCCAACTGGGCGGCGCCTACTACCTGTTCCTGCGCGGCATGCCACAGGCCGGGGTGTATTTCGCCCGCCCGGCCGACAGCTTGCTGGATGCGCTGGATGAGCTGTTCCGGGGGCACGCATGACCCGCGTAGGGTGCGCGGTGCGCACCAATCCGGTCGCCGGCGGTGCGCATCGCCCAGGCGGCCCCGCGGCAGCCGATGGGAGGGTTGCATGAACCTCGATGACCTGCCTCTGGGCCCGCTGGAGCGCGCCCTGGTCGACAGCCTGCGGCGCCTCGAGGCCGATGCCGAGCCGCTGGTGCTGCTGTCTGCGGCGCTGCTGTGCAGCGCCCTGGACGAGGGCGACGTGTGCCTGCCGCTGGCGCGCCTGGCCGGCCGGCGGCCCTGGCCCGAGCATGACTGCGTGCTGCCGGCCCTGGACGACTGGCGCAAGCGCCTCGAGGCCTCGTCCCTGGTCGGCGCAGCGGGCGATTTCACCCCGCTGATCCTCGACGGTCCGCGCCTGTATCTTGCGCGCTATCACGCCTACGAACGGCGCCTGGCCGAGCAGCTGCTGAGCCGCGCCGGTGATCGCCCGGCGGTGGATGAGGCCCGCCTGGGCGAGAGCCTGGCGCGGCTGTTCGCCTTCAACAGCCAGCAACCCGACTGGCAGCGCCTGGCCGCCGCCCAGGCGGTGCGCCGGCGTCTCGCGGTGATCTCCGGGGGGCCCGGCACCGGCAAGACCACCACCGTGGTGCGCCTGCTCGCCGCGCTGCTGGAGCAGGGCGACCAGCGCCTGGCCATCGGCCTGGCCGCGCCCACCGGCAAGGCCGCGGCGCGCATGGCCGAGGCGATTCGCGGCGCCAAGGCGGCGCTGCCGGTCGACGAGGCGATCAAGGCGGCCCTGCCGGAAGACGCGCGCACCCTGCACCGCCTGCTCGGCAGCCGTGGTGACAGCCCGGCGGTGCGCCACGACGCGGCACGGCCGCTGGCGCTGGACGTGCTGGTGGTGGACGAGGCGTCGATGGTCGACCTGGCGCTGATGGCCAAGCTGGTCGTCGCACTGCCACCGAAGACGCGGCTGATCCTGCTCGGCGACAAGGATCAGCTGTCCGCCGTCGAGGCCGGCGCGGTGTTCGC
>JBFHKK010000564.1:0-1827 GCA_041595475.1 Pseudomonas sp.
CGCTCAAAGCGCCCTGCCACTCGGGCCGCGATGAGTTAACTCAATAGAGATGGCTAAGCATGTAGAACCGATAGCGGAGAACTGGCGGACGGGGGTTCAAATCCCCCCGGCTCCACCAATTGAACCCTGGAACCCCTCTAGAACGGGGGTTTCAGGCCAGGTTTGATGGCATTGGATTTCACGCAGTCCACCTGTGAATCCAAAAAGGTGTGCCATCATGTCCAAGCGTCAAAGCAAAACCGGTGTCCCGCACCTGGTCTTCCAAGCCAAAACCGGCTTTCAGTACTACCTCACCCTCCCCAAGCACTTCGCCCTCAGCCCGAAACTGCCCGCGCAGATCCGCTGGTCGCTCGGTCATGACGAAGCCCTGGCGCGCGCACTGGCGAATCACCTCAACCCCCGCCTTCAGCAACTGATCGCCAGGACAGACGCGCATCGCGCTGAGCACCTGGCCGATTCCGTGCTCGCCGAGCTGAACGGATACCATGCTGAGATCGCGCGGGCCTTGGAGTCTGCGACGCGGGGTTAAGCGTTCCGACCATCAACGCGCCCCCAGCGAACTTGCAATCGGCGTTCATCTCTCCTTATTGATAAAGTTCGCTGGCCTGCCGCAACTTGTGGTCGATCTCGGCGCGCAGGGATTGCGGCTCCAGCACCTCCATGGCCTCCGCCTGCGACAGAATCCACCAGCGCAGCTGCCAGCTGTCCAGCACCGTCGCCTCGAGGGCGTAGCCCTCGCCCAGCGGCGCCAGTTGCATGTCCGGGGACATCGGCGTTTCCCGTAGCTGGGTAGCAAGTTCGGCGTTGATCTGTGCCTTGAGGCGGATGCTTTCGCCGCCGCCGAACAGCAGCGCGCCGCGCTGGATGTAGGCCTCCAGCTCGAAGTCATCGGGCCGTTTCACCGGCGCCTCCTGCATCTCGGCCTGCTTGAAACGGTGCATGGCGTAAAGGCGCACATCGCTGTAGGGCTCTGCGGTGGCGGCCAGGTAGGTGATGCGCCCGCGCAGGATCAGCGCCAGAGGGTTGAGCCTGAGGTCTCGGGTCTTGTGGCTGTGGGCGGCGTAGTAGGTCGCCGTGACCTGCCGATCATGCAACAGGGCCTGCTGGATGATATCCAGCGCCTTGGCGTCGATCTCCGGCGCGATCAGGTTCAGCTCCGGCGCCACGCTGGCGATCTTGTCGATCCAGCGCGCCGCCGGCAGTTGTTCAGTGAGGGCGCCGAGCTTGCGCCTGGCCTGGGCGAAGCGCGGCTCCAGGCTCTTGAGGATGCTGCCGGGCAGCAGCGGCCGCAGGCCATTCTCCAGCAGTTGCAGGGTCAGCGCCTCGCTCAGCGAGATGCCCGGCAGATCGGTCGGCGCATCGGGCGCCCAGTACCAGCCGTGCGGCTTGCCCTTGTCGTTGCAGCGCAGGGGAAACACCAGCGACAAGTCGTTGAGGTCGCGCTCGACCGTTCGCTTGCTGATCTGGTAGCCGGCATCGGCCAGCCGCGCGGTCAGCTGCTGCGCGGTTTCGCCCGGCAGACGATTGGGCAGCAGCTTGAGGAGTTCCCACTGGCGGCTGAGGGTGCTGCGGCTGTCGGCAACGGGCATCTGGGCCTCTTTGACAATTCAATCTGGAATCAGCGAATTCGGCGCAGCCGGTCATTCAGGGCCAAACCGAGGCCAGGGCCAGAATGACCAGCGCAATATACAGGGGCACCTGCCAGACCCAGCGCAAGGCGCGGAGAATGCGGCTGCGCCGGTGCTGCACGGTGTCGGAGCATATCGCGATCCGGCCCAGTAGAAAGCCCAGGAAGGCCCACAAGGTAAACAACCAGAGCGCGATCGC
>JBFHKK010000565.1:0-1819 GCA_041595475.1 Pseudomonas sp.
CGCGGGTGCCTTCCGGTGCGCCGGGCAGACGCGCCAACACCACATGAATGATGTTGTCGGTCATGTCGTGATCGCCGGAGGAGATGAAAATCTTCGTGCCGGTGATCCTGTAGGTGCCGTCGCCGTTCGGTTCGGCCCTGGTCTTGACCTGGCCGAGGTCGGTGCCGCAATGCGGTTCGGTCAGGCACATGGTGCCCATCCATTCACCGGAGACCAGCGGGTCCAGGTACTTGGTCTTCTGCTCGTCGGTACCGTGCAGGAAGATGGTGTTCATCGCGCCGATGGACAGGCCCGGGTACATGGACCAGGACCAGTTGGCGGTGGCGATGATCTCGTGCTTGATCAGGCCCAGCGACATCGGCAGGCCCTGCCCGCCATGCTCGGGCGGATGGCTGAGCGAAGGCCAGCCGGAGTCCTTGTAGGTCTGGTAGGCCTCCTTGAAGCCCTTCGGCGTGGTGACCTTGCCGTCTTCCAGGTGGCAGCCTTCCTCGTCACCGCTTTCATTCAGCGGGGCGATCTCGCTCTCCGCGAAACGGGCGCTTTCCTCCAGGATCGCATCGACCACGTCGGGGGTCGCTTCCTCGCCACCGGGCAGCGTCTTGTAGTGCTCGTCGTAGTCGAAGACTTCGTGCAGCAGGAACTTCATGTCGCGCAATGGCGCTTTGTATTCGGGCATTGGATTTCTCCTGGTGACCGCGCCGCCGGAGGTCGGCGAGGCGGCGAGGATGACGATGACATTGACGCGGTTGCGCCGCGTAACGGCATCATCCTAGCACCACACAATACTCGACCGTATGGTCAGTTTCGGGCCGGCTGCCGTGAAAGGTGTACGACTGTGCTCAAAAGCACAGGAATATCAAGGATTTCCTGCATTTGCAGGACAGTTGTATAGCCGCTGCGGGGCTGCCGCGGGAGCGGCGTCAGTCATGCTGCACTGCGCAAAAACGGCCTATTTCGGCAGCCGGATGGTGCGTCGGCGGGCCCGGGGGTGGGTGTTCAGAGGCCGCCTGCGCGCTGTCGTCACTCCAGCCGGGCGAGCAGTTGCCGCAGCGGGCCGCGAAACATGACCCGCATCAGCGGGGCGGCGAGTCGCCGGGTCGGCGCCTCGGGCAGCTGCCGGGCGATCCGGTCGGCCAGCGGGGTGAACCAGCGACGGCCGCTGAGTCCGTCGGCAGCCAGGCCCAGCTGCCAGAGATTGTCCCGCGCATAGTCGGCCATCAGCGGCCAGAAATCCGGCCGGGACTCGGCCAGCTCCAGCAGCAGGTCATAGAAGGGCAGCAGCTGCAGCCGGCGGGTGTCGGCCTGCTGGGCATACAGGCCGCGGGCCTGCAGGAAGAACTCCTCGATGCCGGCGCGCCGTGCGCACATGATCAGGCCCATCAGCAGGTAACGCGCCTGCCGGCCTTCGCTGCTGAAGCGCCTGGCCGAGGTGAGCAGCTCGCCGGGCAGCAGCAGCCAGCGGCCCTGCTCGAAGATGCGTGCGCTGATTGCCTGATCCTCCAGAAAGGGCAGGCGCTCGTCGTAGCCACCGAGGCGGTCGAAAAAATCCCCCGCCACCATCAGGCCCTGATCGCCATTGATGGTTTCCGGCCGGCCGCAGCGACTCTTGCGGGCCAGATGCCGGAACAGGGGGCCGTCCTGGTCGAAGCGCAGGCCGAAATGACCGGCACTGGCGGGCGGCGCCGCCTTCAACTGGTCTAGCGCGTCGGCCAGCAATGTCGTCACGGGCAGGCGACTATCCGCATGCAGGAACAGCAGCCAGTCCGCATCGGCCAGGGTCCGGCCGGCGTTCATCTGACGGCCGCGGCCGGCCGGCCCG
>JBFHKK010000566.1:0-1817 GCA_041595475.1 Pseudomonas sp.
GCCGCCGATGCGCCAGTGGTCCCAGCCGAATACGCTGGCCAGATAGACCGGCAAGGCGACCACGAACCAGACGTCGCGGGCGCCGAACAGAAACAGCCGGGCGGCCGAGAGGCGGTTGATCGCCGGGCTCTTGGACAGCAGCTCGCGGAATTTGGGCTTGGCCTTGGCCTTGCCCAGGTCGCGGCCGAGGTTGAGCACACTGCCCAGCCAGATCAGCGCCAGGGCCGCGGCCATCGCCAGCAGCGCGCCGCGAAAGCCGAGTAGCGCCAGCAGGGCGCCGCCGAGGAAGAAGCCAACGCCCTTGAGCGCATTCTTCGAGCCGGTCAGCACGGCCACCCAGCGATACAGCCGGCCCTGCCCGCCATCGGTCACCAGCAGCTTGATGGCGCTCTTGGCGCTCATCTTGTTGAGGTCCTTGGCGATGCCGGAGAGGGCCTGGGCGGCCATCACCCAGGCCACGCCCAGCCAGGCGTTCGGCACGGTGAGCATCAGCAGCGCCAGTACCTGCAGCGCCAGGCCCAGGTTCATGGTGCGATTGAGGCCGATGCGCGCGCCCAGGTAGCCGCCGAGCAGGTTGGTGACCACCCCGAACAGCTCGTAGAACAGAAACAGGGCGGCGATCTCCAGCGGCGAGTAGCCGAGGGCGTGGAAATGCAGCACCACCAGCATGCGCAGGGCGCCGTCGGTGAGGGTGAAGGCCCAGTAGTTGCCGGTCACCAGCAGGTACTGGCGAACTTCCGGGGCCAGGCGCGTGAGGGCGTGCATGGGTGGCTCCTTGCCTAAGCGCGTCAGCCGGCCAGGCCGACCAGGCGGGCCAGCTCGACGGTGCGGTTGGCGTAGCCCCACTCGTTGTCGTACCAGGCGTAGAGCTTGACCTGGGTGCCGCCGATCACCAGGGTCGAGAGGGCATCGACGATGGAGGAGCGCGGGTCGCTGCGGTAGTCGATCGACACCAGCGGCCGTTCCTCGTAGCCGAGGATGCCCTTGAGCGGGCCTGCGGCGGCGGCCTTGAGCAGGGCGTTGACCTCCTCGGCGCTGGTGGCGCGCTCGACCTCGAACACGCAGTCGGTCAGCGAGGCATTGGCCAGGGGCACCCGCACCGCGTGGCCGTTGAGCTTGCCGCGCAGCTCCGGGAAGATCTCGGCGATCGCCGTGGCCGAGCCCGTGCTGGTGGGGATCAGGCTCATGCCGCAGGCCCGCGCCCGGCGCAGGTCCTTGTGCGGCTGATCGAGGATGCTCTGGGTGTTGGTCAGGTCGTGGATGGTGGTCATGGAGCCGTGGCGGATGCGCAGCTGCTCGTGGATCACCTTGACCAGCGGCGCCAGGCAGTTGGTGGTGCAGGAGGCGGCGGTGACGATGCGATGCACGGCCGGATCGAACAGGTCCTGGTTGACCCCCATGACCACATTGAGGGCGCCGGCCTCCTTGACCGGGGCGCTGACCACCACACGCTTGACCCCCTGGTCCAGGTAGGCCTGCAGTACCGCCAGGGTCTTCATCTTGCCGCTGGCCTCGATCACCAGGTCGCAGCCGCTCCAGTCGGTGTCGGCGATGGCCTTGTTGGCCGTGAGCGGGATGCGCGTGCCGCCGATCAGCAGGCAGTCGCCCTCGCTGCTGGCCTCATGCTGCCAGCGGCCATGCACCGAGTCGAAGTTGAGCAGATGAGCGTGGGTTGCCGGGTCTCCGCCCGGGTCGTTGATCTGCACGAAATCCAGTTCCGGCCAGTCCCAGGCGGCGCGCAGCGCCAGTTTGCCGATGCGGCCAAAGCCGTTGATACCTACCTTGATGGTCATGTTGCGTCCCTCCGGTTGACCCGC
>JBFHKK010000567.1:0-1815 GCA_041595475.1 Pseudomonas sp.
CGGACCAGGACTTCCTGCCGCCGGACCTGGCCAAGGCGGCCGAGGCACAGCTGCGCGGCGGCGCGCAGTACTGAGCCGCAGCACTGGCAAACAAAAGCCCGACTCGTCAGACTGTGTGAAAACCTAGCAGTCTGAACAGCGACCATCGAAAATACCCGCATCGAGAGAGGCGGGTATTTTTGTTTATGCACTACATCCAAGGCGAAGCGCGCGGTCAGGGCAGTCTGTTCCCGGTGGTGCTGGATGAACTGATTCCTGAGGATCATCTGGTGCGGGTGATCGAGGCCTATGTGGCGCGCCTGGATTTGTGTGCGCTGGGCTTTGCAAAAGCGCAGCCGCGCAGCACCGGGCGCCCGTCCTACGACCCGGCTGACTTGCTCAAGCTGTATCTGTATGGCTACTTCCAGCGCATTCGCTCCTCTCGCCGCCTGGAGGCTGAGTGCCAGCGCAACGCCGAGGTGATGTGGCTGCTGGGCCGGCTGGCACCGGACTTCAAGACCATTGCCGACTTTCGCAAGGACAACGGTGCGGCGTTTCAGGCGACCTGCCGGGCCTTCGTGCAATTCTGTCGCTGCGCCGGCCTGATCACGGGGCAGTTGGTGGCCATCGATGGCAGCAAGTTCCAGGCAGTGGCCTCTGCCCGCAAACACCTGAGCCTCAAGCAACTCAAGCGGCAACAGGACGCCCTGGAGAAACACATTGCCCAGTACCTCGCCCAGCTGGATGCCGGGGATGCAGAAGAGACTCAGGCGCCGCTCGACCGTGCCGCGCTCAGGCAGGCGCTGCAGCAGCTACAGGACAAGCACGACAACAACCTGACCGCCCAGGCGCTAATGGAGGCCCAGGACCTGGAGCAATTCGTGGTTGGCGAAGCCGATGCCAAGATGATGCGCACACACTTGGGGCCGCGCGTGGCCTACAACGTGCAAACGGCCGTCGACAGCGAACACTGCCTGATCCTCCACCACTCGGTGACCGACGCCGGCACCGACAACCAGCAGCTGGAGCCGATGGCCACAGCGGCCAAGGCCGTGCTGGAACAGGAGACGCTGAGCGTCACGGCCGATGCGGGCTACTCCAATGGCGAACACTTCCAGGCCTGCGAGGATGCCAAGATCACCGCCTATGTGCCGCCCAACCGCGCCGTCAACACCCAGGGCGACGGCCAGCAATTCCCGCGCAGCGCCTTCAGCTATGACGAACGAAACGACTGTTATCAATGCCCAGCGGGCAAGACGCTGGTCCTCAAACAGCTCAATCGTGGCAGTCGAATCTATTCGGCAGAGCCACAGGACTGCAGTCGTTGCCCGCTCAAGCCCCGCTGCACGCAGGCCAAGCAACGCTACCTCTCGCGACATGCCCGTGAAGCGGCATTCGAGCGCATGGAGCAACGCCTTAACGCCCATCCGCAGATGATGGCCAGGCGCCGTTCAATCGTCGAGCACCCCTTCGGCAATCTCAAGCAATGGCTGTTCGGCAACGGCCGTTTCCTCATGCGCCACTTCAGCGGGGCCAGGGCGGAAATGGCGCTGGCGGTGCAGGCCTACAACCTGAAACGTGCCATCAAGGTGCTGGGGGCATCCCGAATGATCGAGTTGCTGGCCTGAACAGGCTTGCGCCGAATTCTATCGATCAGAAAAAGCAAACGCCCCGAACCAGTCGGGGCGTTTGCTTCTTTACCAGCGCCTACCTCAGGGTGTTTTCACACAGTCTGCGAAGCCACCCTTTTCCCGGATACGACGGTGTGACTGATCGGGCGATCAGTGCAGGCCCTGGACGAAGCTGGATACCGCTTCGATGTCCTTGTTGCTGAGC
>JBFHKK010000568.1:0-1814 GCA_041595475.1 Pseudomonas sp.
GTGGCTGGCGCAGGCCGAGCAGCAGGCCGATCTGGTGCCCTGCGCCGCCGGCTGGCGCCAAGCGCTGCAGGCCGCCGAGGGGCGGGCCGATCGCGCCCTGCAGCGGCTGCAGGCGGATTTCTGCTGTGATTAGCGCCCGCTTGACCGGCCGTGCGGCAGATTTGCCGGGGATAAATGGCCGAAGCGTCTTCGAGGTCGCTCCCGCCAGCGCACCGGCATCGCCTAAGATCGCCCCGGTATCTTCACGCCGAGGTCCTTATGAAATTTTCCGAGCTACTCCAGGCGGTTCGCGCCAATCCGGACGAGCTGCTGATTCCGTCCAGCTGGGCCCAGGGCCGCGCCAGCTTCGGCGGGCTGGTGGCGGCCCTGGTCTATGAGGCCATGCGCGCCCGGGTGCCCGAGGGGCGACCGGTGCGTTCCCTGGCGGTGACCTTCGTCGGCCCGGTGGAAGCCGAGGTGCCGCTGAGCCTGCAAGTGGAAGTGCTGCGCGAGGGCCGGGCGGTCAGCCAGGTGCTCGGCCGGGCGCTGCAGAACGGTCAGGTGGTGACCCTGGTACAGGGCAGTTTCGGCGCGGCCCGGGCTTCGTCGGTCGAAGTCGCGGCCGAGCCGGCGCCGCGCTTCCAGGCCCCCGAGCAGTGCCAGGAGCTGCCCTACATCCGCGGCGTCACCCCGGAGTTCACCCGCCATCTGGCCATGCGCTGGGCGCTCGGCGGCCTGCCGTTCAGCAACAATCCGTCACGCGAGATGGGCGGCTGGGTGCGTCTGTGCGCGCCCGACGAGGAGGCGCACAGGCTAGAGGAGGTGCATCTGCTGGCCCTGGTCGATGCCTGGCCGCCGGCGCTGCTGCCGCACCTGAGCGCGCCGGCGCCGGGCAGTTCGCTGACCTGGACCATCGAGTTCATCCAGCCGGTGGCGGACCTGAGCAGCCAGCACTGGTGCCAGTATCGCGCGCAGATCGAGCATGCCCGCGATGGCTACGGTCACATCGCCGCCGCCCTCTGGTCGCCGGACGGCGAACTGCTGGCGATCAGCCGGCAGACGGTGACGGTCTTCGCCTAGGCCCTGCCTGCTCAGCAGACCCCGGCCGCGCTTGCCGGGGCTGCCGGAACTCCGGACTTGGGCTTGCTGCGCAGGATCACCACGGCCAGCAGCACCAGCAGCAGGGACGCGGCGGCCAGCAGGACGAAGACGCTGTGCAGCGAGCCGCTGCTTTCGCGGATGTAGCCGGCCAGCAGGTTGCCCAGGGTGCCGCCGAGGCCGAAGGTGACCATGCAGATGCCGCTGATCTGCATGGTGGCGGTCGAGGAATAGTGCTGGTTGACCCAACCGGCCACTATCCCCCACATCGGGAAGTACATCAGGCCGTAGCCGAAGCCGGCGACCAGGGCGCCCTTGCCCGGGTCATAGAGAAAGGCCAGCAGACCCAGGGCGAAGCCGCTGAAGATCACCATCAGCGCAGTGCCATGGCCCTTGCGGTCGGCCAGCTTGCCGGTCAGCAGGCCGGCGACCATGCCGGTGCCTCCGACCACCGACCAGGTGTAACCGCCCAGGGCGGACGGCAGGCCGAGTTCATCCAGATAGCTGTTCAGCCAGTAGGAGAAGGGCATGGTGGTGAAACCCACCAGCAGGCAGATCAGGCAGGCGAACAGGGCGGTTCGTTCGCCGAGGATGGTGGCGAACAGCTTGGAGGTGGGGATCACCGAATCGCTGCCGAGCGTGCCGCTGGGCTGGATCGCGGGCCTGGCCTTGAGGTCGCGGAGCATGTGCCAGGTCAGGCCGACCACCAGCAGGCCGAACAGCGAGGCCGCCTGCCA
>JBFHKK010000569.1:0-1811 GCA_041595475.1 Pseudomonas sp.
ACGCGCTGGGCGGCCAAGCACCGGCCACTGCCGAGGAGGAGGTCCGATGAATCGCTGTCGACTGCTACCGGCGCTGCTGCTCGCCGCCCTGGCCACGGCGCAGGCCGCCGACGAGGGCCGCGAGGGCATCCGCGTGCTGCTCGCCCCGACCCTGGAGAGCAGCCTGTCGAGCCAGGTGGCCGGGCGCATCGCGCGCCTCGATGCCAGCCTCGGCTCGCGCTTCGCCAAGGGCGATACCCTGGTGCTGCTCGATTGCGCCGAACAACAGGCACGGCTGCGCATGGCCCAGGCCGAACTAGCGGCCGCCCGCGAAGGCCACCAGGCCAAGCTGCGCCTCAAGGCCCTGCAGCAGGCCGGCGAGGTGGAGGTGGCGCTGGCCGCCAGCGAATACGAACGGACCCGCGCCCAGGTCGCGCTGTACCAGGCCCAGGTCGCCCAGTGCAGCATCCAGGCGCCCTTCGCCGGGCGCGTGGTCAGGCTCGCGATCAAACCCTACGAGGGCGTCAGCCCCGGCCAGCCGCTGCTCGAGATCGTCAGCAGCGACGCGCCCAAGCTGCGCCTGAACGTGCCGGCCCACTGGAGCACCTGGCTCGAGCCGGGCAGCGCCTTCGAGGTCGACGTCGACGAAACCGGCCGCCGCTATCCGGCCAAGGTCAGCGCCATCAACGGCCGCATCGACGCCGTCAGCCAGACCCTCGAGCTCGAAGCCCTGCTCGAGGGCCGCCATCCGGAACTGCTGCCGGGCATGAGCGGCACGGCGCACTTTCCGGCCGCCCCCTGAGATGAGCGAGCACAATCCCTGGGGCCGGTTGATCGCCCTGCAGCAACGCTGCCTGGCGGCGCGGGACACGGCCGAGCTGTGCTTCATCATGGCCAACGAAACCTGGCACCTGCTGCCCTACCGCCAGGCCTGCGTGCTGCTCGACGATGCCCTGCAGCGGCCCAAACTTCAGGCCGTCACCGGCCTGACCGGAGCGCTGGAGGACACGCCCTTTCGCCTCTGGGTCGAGCAGCTGGCGCGCCATCTGCGAGACTCGCCCGGCGGCCCCGTGCAGGCCCAGGAGCTGCCTGCCGAGCTGCAGGCCGGCTGGCGCGAGTGGTGGCCGGCCCATGCCCTGTGCCTGCCGCTGACCACACCGGCCGGGCGGCGCCTGGGCCTGGCCTTGTACAACCGCGATACGCCCTTCGAGGCCCAGGAGCTGCAACTACTTCAGCTGCTGCACCCGCACTTCGCCTATTGCCTGGCCAGCCTGCGCGGCAACCGCCTGAGCCTGGCCGAGCGCTGGCAGCGCCTGCGCCGCCAGCGCCGCGTGCTGCTGCTCGGTGCCGGCGCGGCGTTGGCCCTGGCCGTGCTGCCGGTGCGCCTGTCGGCCCTGGCCCCGGCCGAGATCATCGCCCTGCGCGCCGAGGCCGTGGCGGCGCCGAGCGACGGCGTGATCCGTGAGTTTCACGTGCAGCCCAACCAGCGGGTGAGCGAGGGCCAGGCGCTGTTCTCGCTGGATGACACCACCCTGCGCAACCGCCGCGCGGTCGCCCTCAAGTCCCTGGAAGTGGCTCGGGCCGACATGCTCACCGCCCAGCAGAAGGCCTTCAGCAACCCCCAGAGCAAGGCCGAACTGGCGGTGCTGCAGGGCCGCGTGCGCGAGCGCGAGGCCGAACTGGGCTACCTGGACGAATCCCTGGCGCAGTTGCAGGTGGTGGCCGCCCACAGCGGCGTCTTCGTCCTCGGCGACCCCAACGACTGGATCGGCAAGCCGGTGGCCACCGGCGAGCGCATCGGCCAGCTGGCCCAGCCGGATGCGCTGGGCGTG
>JBFHKK010000570.1:0-1808 GCA_041595475.1 Pseudomonas sp.
AGCGACTGCTCAGTCATGCCGGCCTCCGCTGGCGCGACAGGCTTCAGGCAGCCCTTCGCTCGAGGATCGCGAAACACCCCCGTGGTCACAACTTGCCCATCCTGCGCGTTCCATGTCTTCGCCCCATCCCCTGTGCAGACTTGCTCTTCACGCTCGTGGCGCCACCCCTGCATCGCGCGGCCGCGGCGAGCGAGGCAGAAAGACGTCCACTCTGGGCTGATCTGCGGCGCCTGTGCTGGTTCTTCTCTCGTCACGCCACTTGCTCCCTGGCGCGCCACTGTTTCATCCGTGATACAGATTTCAGCCTGGTTGCCTGATGCACTCATGTCAAAGAACCGGCCGCGAGCAACCGACGATCGGCGCGATTGGCAGCCCAATCGTTGGCCCGGCCCAGGTACCGCGCTTCGACTAGCCTTGGGAAAAAGCGCATGAACGACATCAGATTGCTGATGCCCGGCAGAGGATCGACTCGTGGAGCGAATCGCCATTGATCTGGATGCGGTGATCCAGCGCCTGCAGGAGGAAGCCTACGGCCTGCTCAGCACCCTGCCGCTGCTGGCCCTGGCGCTGCTGGTGGTCTGGCTGGCCTGGCTGCTGGGCCGCTGGCTGTCGCGCCGCGCCCTGCTCGCCCGCCTGGCCCGGCGCAATCCGTTCCTGCGCGAACTGGCCGGCACCAGCGTGCACTGGGCGCTGACCCTGGTCGGCATCCTGATCGCCCTGGAGATCCTCGACGCCACCGCCCTGGTCGGCGCGGTGCTGGGTACCGCCGGGGTGCTCGGCATCGCCCTGGGCTTCGCCTTCAAGGACACCCTGGAGAACTACCTGGCCGGCATCCTCATGAGCCTGCGCCAGCCCTTCTCGCCCCGCGACCATGTGGTGATCGACGGCAACGAGGGTTTGGTCATCGCCCTGACCAGCCGCGCCACCATCCTCATGACCCTGGACGGCAACCACCTGCGCCTGCCCAATGCCCTGGTGTTTCGCAGCGTCACCCTCAACTACACGCGCAACCCCAACCGGCGCTTCGCCTTCGAGGTGGGTGTGGGCGCCGACCAGGACCTGCTGCTGGCCCTGCGCATCGGCATCGAGCAACTCAAGCAACTCGACGGGGTGCTCGCCGAACCGCCGCCGCGGGCCTTTATCAGCGCCCTGGGCGACTCCAGCATCCTGCTGCGCTACCACGGCTGGGTCGACCAGCGGCGCAACGACTTCCAGCTGGTGCGCGGCGAGGCCATGCGCCGGGTGACCAACGCCCTGGAGGCGGCCGGCCTGGATCTGCCCGAGCCGATCTACCGGCTGCATATCAGCCAGACGCCGGCGCCCGAGCCCGCGCCCGCGCCGACTGCGCGCGCTGGAGGGCAGATCGCCGCGCCGGAACCAGTGGAAACCGCCGCCCTGAGCGACCTCAGCGACCAGATCGACCAGGACCAGCGCCTGCACGAGAGCGAGGACCTGCTCGACCCGGGCGCGCCGCGGGAGTGAAGCGCCCGGCTCAGCTCTTGAGCCGGTAGCCGCTCTTGAAGATCCAGCCGACCGTCAGCACGCACAGCAGCAGGAAGCCCAGGATCATCGCCAGGCTCAGGCCCACGTCCACATCGGCGACGCCATAGAAGCTCCAGCGAAAGGCGCTGATCAGGTAGACCACCGGATTGAACAGGGTCAGGGTCTGCCAGGCCGGCGGCAGCATCTCGATGGAGTAGAAGGCGCCACCGAGAAAGGTCAGCGGCGTGACGATCAGCGCTGGGACGATCTGCAGTTTTACCCAGCCATCGGCCCAGACGCCGATGATGAAACCAAACAAACTGAAG
>JBFHKK010000571.1:0-1802 GCA_041595475.1 Pseudomonas sp.
CGCCCTGGGACGCTACGAGACGCTGTTCCAGTTCAGGCCCGCCGCCATTGCGGTGGACGCCCACCCCGGCTATCTCTCCCACCAGCTGGGCCGGGCTCTGGCCCGCCAGCGACAGCTGCCGCTGATCGCGGTGCAGCACCATCATGCGCATGCGGTCTCGGTGCTCGCCGAAGCCGGCCGCCGACCGGGTCAGGGGCCCTGGCTGGCAATCAGCTGTGATGGCCTGGGTTACGGCGAGCAGGGCGAGCTGTGGGGAGGCGAGTTCCTGTCGGTGTGCTTCCAGGACGCGCGACGCCTGGGTCGCTGGCGGCCGGCGGCGCTGATCGGCGGCGCGGCCAGTCTGCGCGAGCCCTGGCGCCACCTTTACGCGGTGCTGGATCAGCTGGGCGGCTGGGCCAGCCTGGCCAGCCGCTATCCGCGCCTGGCCGCGCGCCTGCGCTGGCCGCAGCCCCCGGAACTGCTGGACTCGCTGTTGCGCGATGGCCAGCACTGCCCACCCTGCAGTTCGCTGGGGCGGGCCTTTGATGCCCTGGCCTGGCTGCTCGGGCTGGCGCCGGAGCGGATCAGCTACGAGGCGCAGGCGGCGCTGGCCGTGCAGACGGCGGCCCAGCGCGCGGATCAGCCGGCCCGCTACAGCGTGTCGCTGGAGCGCCAGGGGGACCTGTGGGAGCTGGACTGGCGACCGCTGTGGCAGGCCATGCTCGAGGACGCCGAGGCCGGCCGGCCGGCGCCGGACATTGCCGGTGGGTTTCACCGGGCGCTGGCCGAAGGTCTGGCCGACCTGGCCGCACGCCTGGTGGACGAACGGGCTCTGCCACCCGAACTGGTGCTCTGCGGGGGCGTGTTCCAGAACCCCGTGCTGCTGGGCCTGTGCCAGCAGGCACTGGAGCGGCGAGATCTGCGGGCCCTGTGCGCGGCCGAGCTGCCTGCCAATGATGGCGGCCTCGCCCTGGGCCAGGCCTGGATCGCGGCGACGCGCCTGGCGAGGGAGGACTGAGCGCATGTGCCTGGGCATACCCGGACAGATCGTGGAGATCAGTGACAGCCGCCGTCGGCTCGCCCTTGCGGAGGTGTCGGGTGTGCGACGGGAGATCAATGTGGCCTGTGTCTGCCGGCCCGGCGAGGCGGTCGAGAGCCTGCTGGGCAGCTGGGTGCTGATCCATGTGGGCTTTGCCATGGCCCGGGTGTCCGAGGAAGAGGCCGCAGCGAGCCTGCGCCTGCTGGATGAACTGGGCGAGGCCGAATCGGCCCTGCGGGGTGGCGCATGAGCGACGACCTGCTCGACCAGCTTTACCCCTGGCAGCAGGCCCGGCCGACCGGAGCTGGCGATCTGGCCGCTTCGGTCGCGGCGAAGGTCGCCGCCTCGCAGGCCGCCGGCCGGGCCTTTTTCGAATCGCAGACACCAGCGCTGATCGCGGCCGCCCGCAGCCTGGCCGACAGCTTCCGCCAGGGCGGCCGCTTGCTGACCATGGGCAACGGCGGTTCCGCCTGCGATGCCGCCCATATCGCGGTGGAGTTCAACCATCCGGTGACGGCCGGCCGGCCGGCCCTGCCCTGCATCAACCTGAGCGCCGATACGGCCATGCTCACCGCGGTGGCCAACGATGTCGGTGTCGAGGAGGTGTACGTCCGTCAGATCATCGCCCATGGCCGCGCCGGTGATGTGCTGATCGGCATCTCGACCAGCGGCAATTCGCCCAATCTGCTGGCCGGCTTCCGCCAGGGCGCCCGCCAGGGCCTGCACGGCATCGCGCTCAGTGGTGGGGACGGTGGCGCGGTGGCGCGCCTGCCTGAGGTCGCCC
>JBFHKK010000572.1:0-1798 GCA_041595475.1 Pseudomonas sp.
ACGGCACCGGCCTCCACCGAGGCAAGCTGGTCCTTGTCGCCCAGCAGGATCAGGCGGGCGTGATCCGGCAGAGCGTCGAGCAACTTGGCCATCATTTCCAGGTCGATCATCGAGGCCTCGTCCACCACCAGCACATCCAGCGCCAGGGGATTGCCGGTGTCATGGCGGAAGTGGCGGCTGTCAGGGCGGCTGCCGAGCAGGCGATGCAGGGTGGTGACGGCGCTGGGGATCTGCTGGCGCACCGCCTCGGCCACGGGCAAGGATGCCACCTGAGCGGCGATGGACTCGGTCAGCCGCGCCGCGGCCTTGCCGGTCGGCGCGGCCAGGCTCAGGCGCAGCGGCGCGCCGGCCGCCATCGCCGCCTCCTGCAAGAGCGCCAGCAGGCGCACCACCGTGGTGGTCTTGCCGGTTCCGGGGCCGCCGGTGATCAGGGTGAAGCGGCCGCGCGCGGCCAGGGCGCAGGCCAGCTTCTGCCAGTCGGTCTGGCGCGCGCCATCGAGCATCAGCGGCTCGGGGAACAGCCGGCCCAGCCGCGCAGCCAGGTCGGACGGCGCCTCGGCGCTCGCCTGCAGGCGCCGGGCGATCTGGCCCGCCACCCGCTGCTCGTAGTCCCGGTAGCGACGCAGGTAAAGGCAGCTGCCGGACAGCACCAAAGGCGCGTTCTCGTCCACCAGCAAGGAACTGCCGGCGCAGGCCGCCAGCCAGTCCTCGAGACTCAGGCCGGCCAGCACCTGGGAGGGCAGCTGTTTGGCCTTGTCAGAACCCTCCCCTTCCGGCGGCAGGGACAGGCTGAAGTCGGGGTCGGCCAGGGTCGCGGCCAGATCCAGGCAGACATGCCCCTGGCCCAGCTGATGGCTGGCCAGGGCCGCAGCCAGAATCAGCGGCGGCGAGGCGTTAGGATCCAGTTCGGCCAGCAACAGGGCCAGAGCACGATCCAGTTCGCGCAACCAGCCGAGCTTGCTCCACTCCTCCAGCAGGGCCAAGAGTGCGCCGCGCTCGCGCAGCGCCGCAGACGGTTCGATGCTCATGCCAGGGCCTCCAGGGGTTCGCCCTGGAACAGGGCATCGAGTTGTTCGATCAGTTCGCGCGGCGGCCGCGCCCGATAAAGGCCCACGCCCGGCGCGCGCAGGAACAGGTAAAGCGCCCCGCCGAGGTGGCGATCGTAATCGTAGTCCGGCAGGCGCAGGCGCAACTGACGGTGCAGGGCCAGCAGGTAGAGCAGGTACTGCAGGTCGTAGCGGTGGCTGGCCATGGCCGCCGCCATGGCTTCGCCGGTGTAGGCAGCATCGTCGGCGCCCAGCCAGTTGGACTTGTAGTCCATCACGTAGTAGCGCCCCTCATGCTCGAATGTGAGGTCGACGAAGCCCTCGAACATGCCGTTGAGGGTGTCGGCCTGCAGCGGCGGCCGATTGACGCCGGGCAGCTCGAAGTGCTGAACCAGCCGGTCCAGTTGGCGCACATCGACGCTGCGGGCCTCGAACCAGAACTCCAGCTCCGGCTGGTATTGCGCAAGATCGGCCAGGCGCACCGAACGCCCCTCGCCCAGCTCCAGCGGCTGAACCAGCAATCCCTGCAGCCACTGGTGCAGAGGCTCGATCCATTCCTCCCAGCCGCGGCGCTTGCAACGGCGCGCCAGCGCCTCGCGCAGGACGGCGGGCTCGTCCCCGCAGCGCGCGAAGCCTTCCTCGGCGGCCCGCTCCAGCAGGCCGTGGAGGAAGGTGCCGGGATTGGGGCCGCGAGGGAAGCGGTGCAGCCCCAGGGCCGTTGCCGGCAGCGGCGCCAGGACCAGCACCGGACT
>JBFHKK010000573.1:0-1777 GCA_041595475.1 Pseudomonas sp.
AGACCACCTTGTTAACGTTCCACTGGGCGCCGCGGAACACCCCCTCGAGTTCCTGGATGATCTTGCCGTTGCCGCGCACCGGGCCGTCGAGGCGCTGCAGGTTGCAGTTGATGACGAAGATCAGGTTGTCCAGCTTCTCGCGGCCGGCCAGGGAGATGGCGCCGAGGGATTCCGGCTCGTCGCACTCGCCGTCGCCGAGGAAGCACCAGACCTTCTGCTTGCCGGCCGGGATGAAGCCGCGGTGCTCCAGGTATTTCATGAAGCGCGCCTGGTAGATGGCCTGGATCGGCCCCAGGCCCATGGAGACGGTGGGGAACTGCCAGAAGTCCGGCATCAGCCAGGGGTGCGGGTAGGACGACAGGCCCTTGCCGTCGACCTCCTGGCGGAAGTTGTTGAGCTGCTCCTCGCTGATCCGGCCTTCCATGTAGGCGCGGGCGTAGACCCCCGGCGAGGCATGGCCCTGGAAGTAGATGAGGTCGCCGCCATGCTCCTCGGCGGGGGCCTGGAAGAAGTAGTTGAAGCCGACGTCGTAGAGGGTGGCGCTGGAGGCGAAGCTGGAGATGTGTCCGCCCAGGTCCGGATCCTTGAGGTTGGTGCGCATCACCATGGCCAGGGCGTTCCAGCGCACCAGTGAGCGAATGCGCCGCTCCATGAAGAGGTCGCCGGGCATGCGTGCCTCGTGGGTGACCGGGATGGTGTTGCGATACGGCGTGGTGATGGCATAGGGCAGCTGCGACCCACTGCGGGTGGCCAGCTCGCCCATGCGGGTCATCAGGTAATGCGCGCGGTCCTCGCCCTCGCGGTCGAGGACCGACTCGAGGGCGTCCAGCCATTCCTGGGTTTCGACGGGATCGAGGTCTTGCATGGCTTGCTCCAGGGCGGAAAGGCTTCCAGAATCGGAAACCAGGGTTCGTCGTCGGCCTCGTGGGCCGGCCACGTCGATGCTTGAATCGGCCGGAGGATAGGCCGGCCAAATGTAGTTTTACTACATTATGATGCCTGTTTCAGCCCTCTCGACACATTGTTTTGTAGCGAAACTACAAATCATTCAGCTGCCCGTCGTGCGCCTCCTGCCGAGGCGCCTGGACTGCACGCCTCGCGTGCGCCCACCACGCGTAGCCCGCCAAAAAGGATAGACCATGAGCTTGCCGGTGCTGGTCCCCCTGCCTGCCGTTCTCCAACCCCTCGGCGAACGCGCCGAGCAGTCGTTGCGTGCCGCCGTGGCCGAAATCGGCGAGGCCGCCATGACGCGCCTGGATGCCTGGCCGCCGGCGCGCTGCGAGGCCTGGCGGCGGGTGGCGGCGGCCAGCGATTTCGTCCTCCAGCAGGGCCTGCGCGATCCGGCGATGCTGCTCGAGCTGGCCGACTCCGGCGAACTGGAGCGCAGCCTGGCCAGCGGCGAGCTGCGAGCCCAGCTGGCCCGCTGCCTGGCCGACTGCGATGGCGAGGATGAGCTGGGGCGCAGGCTGCGACGCTTTCGCAATCGCCAGCAGCTGCGCATCATCTGGCGCGATCTGCAGCGCCTGGCCGATCTGCGCGAGACCTGTCGCGACCTCTCGGATCTGGCCGACAGCAGCATCGATCTGGCCTATCAGTGGCTTTATCCGCAGCACTGCAGCCAGTTCGGCACCCCCATCGGCCGGCGCAGCGGCCGGGCCCAGCACATGGTCATCCTCGGCATGGGCAAGCTGGGCGCCTTCGAGCTGAACCTGTCCTCGGACATCGATCTGATCTTCGCCTACCCGGAGGGCGGCGAGACCGAGGGGGTCAAGCGCCC
>JBFHKK010000574.1:0-1775 GCA_041595475.1 Pseudomonas sp.
TGGTCGAGCTGATCATGGTCATCGTCATCCTCGGCATACTCGCGGCCTTCGCCTTGCCACGCTTCGCCAACCTCGGCCAGGATGCTCGGGCCGCAACCATTCAAGGGGTTTTCGGTTCTGTAAAGTCGGCCTCAGCGATCACGCATGCAGCTTGGCTTGCAAAGGGCAACCCCGCATTGACGTCGATAACGATGGAGGGCGGGTCTGTCGCGATGGTCGCTAACAGTGGCTATCCCACGGCAGCCGCTATTGCAGATGCGGCAGGCGTCTCTACCACTGAATTCACCATCGGTACAGCTAATCCACGAACGATTCGCGCTACGGGTGCCGCGACTCCGGCTAACTGCCAGGTCTCGTATACTCAGCCAGCAGCGACCGCTGGAGCAGTTCCTGTGATTACTGTAGATACTACTGGTTGTTAATCTCGGAAATGGCAGTACGCGGCTTCACCCTGGTCGAGTTGCTGCTGGTGATGGTGATCATCGGCATACTCGCGGCCGTGGTCGGGCCGCGCTTCTTCGAGCGCCAGGCGTTCGAGGAGCGTCTGTTCTTCGAGGAGAGCCTGGCCGCAGTGCGCTATGGGCAGAAGCTGGCCCTGGCCAGCGGCTGCCTGACCCAGGTCAGCCTGGGTGCTTCCGGCTACCACCTGCGCCAGGCGGCCGCCTGCGACAGCGGCGCCTTCAGCGCCGAGGTATTGGGGCCCGACGGCCAGAGTCCGTTCGCCGCGCCGGCCCCGACCGGGGTGAGCGTCTCGGCGAGCAATTTTCCCCTGGTGTTCGATTCCCTGGGCCGGCCGTCCGCGGCGGCGAACGCCAGCATCGGCAGCTTCAGCCTGAGCGTGAGCGCCGAAACCGGGCTGGTGCAATGAAGCGCCAGGCCGGCATGACCCTGATCGAGTTGGTGATCAGCATCGTCATCATCGGCATCGCCTCGGCCGCCCTCTACAGCGCCATGGCCGCCATCACCGGGCGCTCGGCCGATCCGCTCTTGCGTCAGCAGAGCCTGGCGATCGCCGAGGCCTATCTGGAGGAGATCCTCCTGCAGCCGTTCAGCGATCCTTCCGGGGCGGTCTGCCCGGCGCCGCCGGCCAGTCGCGACCAGTACGACAACGTCTGCGACTATGCCGGATTGACCGATAACGGCGCCCGCGATGCCCGCGGCCAGGCCATAGCCGCGCTGGCCGGCTACCGCGTGCAGGTCAGCGTCACGCCCCAGGCCTGGGCCGGGTTGGCGACCAGCGACGTACTCTACGTTGAGGTCGAGGTCAACGATCCGGCCGGCCAGCAGTTGATGCTCGGCGGCTACCGGACGAGGTACTGAGCATGCGCCTGCGCCCGCCCGCCCGCCGCGCCACCCGGGCATTTACCCTGGTCGAGCTGGTGATGGTCATCGCCCTGGCCGGGGTGGTGGCGGTGATGGTGAGTACGGCGCTGTCGCGGCCGCTGGAGGGCTTCGTCGCCCAGAGCCGCCGCGCCGAACTGACCGACCAGGCCGCCGGCGCCCTGCAGCGCATCAGCCGTGATGTACGCCTGGCGGTACCCAACTCGCTGCGGGTCTCGGCCGATGGCCAGGCCCTGGAGCTGCTGCGAATCCATAGCGCCGCGCGTTACCGACCCAATCGCGCCGACAGCGAGGGCCTGCGCTTTTCCAGTGACGCCGCCGGCAGTTGCGCCAGCACCACGCTCGGCGGGCGCTGCGACAGCGTCCAGCTGCTCGATGCCACGCTCGATCCGGCCGGCGCGCGCTGGCTGGTGCTCTACAACGTCGGCGCCGAA
>JBFHKK010000575.1:0-1773 GCA_041595475.1 Pseudomonas sp.
CGGCCTGTTCGGCTGCGCCAGCCCCGCGCCGCAACTGGAAACCGAACGCACCTACCTGATCGAATGGATAGGCGCCCGCCCCCTGCAGGGCAGCAGCCACCTGAGCCTGACCCTCGGCGCCGACGGCCGCGCCTACGGCAGTGGCGGCTGCAACCACTGGTTCGCGCCCTATCGGCTCGACGGCCAGCAACTGAGCTTTAGCGCGCCAGGCCGCACTCGCCGGCAATGCTCGGCGGCGTTGATGGAACAGGAAGCGCTGTTTCTCGAGAGCCTCGGGCAGATCCAGCGCTGGGATCTTTCGCCGCTGGAGCAGGTGCGCCTATGGCCGGCCAGCGGCAAGCCGCTGCGCCTGCTGGCCGAGCCGGACTGATCGGCGCCGCGCTCGCTCAGGGCCCGAACAGCTCCAGTTGCTCATGGGCCGCGCGCCCGTCATGCAGGCGCAGGCCCACGCCGAGCAGGCGCACCGGCTTGTTACCGCGGGCGTAGGCGGCGCCGAGCAACAGCCGGTAGCTGTCCAGATCATGCCCGGCGCCGGCCTGTTCCAGGGTGGTCTGGCTGAAGTCATGGAACTTGACCTTGACGAAGGGTTTGTCCGGCCGGTAGCGGGCATCCAGCCGGGCCAGGCGCCGCGCCAGTTCCTCGAGTAGGGCTGGCAGCTCGGCCAGGCACGCGCCCAGGTCGGGCAGATCGCGCTCGTAGGTGGTCTCGACGCTGAGCGACTGACGCCGGCTGTCGGTCTGTACCGGGCGCTCATCGATGCCCCAGGCCAGGCTCCAGAGGCGCTCGCCAAAAGCGCCGAACGCCTTGATCAGCTCCAGTCTGGGCCACTCGCGCACGTCGGCGCAGGTGCGCACGCCCAGCCGCGCCAGCTTGTCTGCGGTGACCTTGCCGACCCCGTGCAGCTTGGCCACCGGCAGTTCGGCGACGAAGGCTTCCACCTCCACCGGAGTGATGACGAAGAGACCGTCAGGCTTGCGCCAGTCGCTGGCGATCTTGGCCAGGAACTTGTTCGGCGCCACGCCGGCCGAGACCGTGATGTGCAGCTCGCGCGACACCCGCCGACGGATCTCCTGAGCGATGCGCGTGGCACTGCCGGCAAAATGGGGGCTGTCGCTCACATCCAGGTAGGCTTCATCCAGCGACAGCGGCTCGATGAGTTCGGTGTAATCACGGAAAATCCCGTGGATCTGCCGCGACACCGCCTTGTAGGCGTCCATCCGCGGCTTGACGATCAGCAGCTCCGGACACAGCTTCAGCGCCTGGGCACTGGCCATGGCCGAGCGCACCCCGTAGGCGCGCGCCTCGTAGTTGCAGGTGGCGATCACCCCGCGGCGATCGGCCGCCCCGCCCACTGCCAGCGGCTTGCTGGCCAGGCTGGGATCGTCGCGCATCTCGATCGCGGCATAGAAGCAGTCGCAATCGACGTGAATGATCTTTCGGCGGCTCATGGTTCGGGTCCCGACAAGGCCGCGACTCTAGCCTATCGCCCGACCGAGACGCCACAGCGCGCGACGATCCGCCGCCCGCCCCGTCGCCCGCCCTGCTAAACGCCTGAACAAATTGAATTTTTCTGAACTAATGGTTGACAGCCAGCCTCCAATCCATAGAATGACCGCCGCGGGATGGAGCAGTCTGGTAGCTCGTCGGGCTCATAACCCGAAGGTCGTAGGTTCAAATCCTGCTCCCGCAACCAAATACCCGAAAAGGCCACTCAATCGAGTGGCCTTTTTCGTTTCCGCCTGCTCCAACCATTTAAGTATTTGATCAAAAAGC
>JBFHKK010000576.1:0-1771 GCA_041595475.1 Pseudomonas sp.
GACAAGATGCTCGAACTGGCCGAGCTGTTGACCGATGTGCTGCAAAAGGCCGTGCCCTCGTTGAACGAGCAACAGGGCGAGGAACTGGGCATCTTTATGGCCAAGAACCGCGAGATCTTCGCCAAGGCCTTCAAGAACCAGGCCGATGCCCTGGCCGAACTGGACCAGCCGGACGCCGACTGAGCCGCGGTTCAGTCGTCCGGCGCCTCCAGCGCCTGCACCAACGCCTTGAGAAAGCGCGCCGCCTCGCCGCCGGTGACCGCGCGGTGGTCGAAGGTCAGCGACAGCGGCAGGATCGGATGCACCTCGACCTTGCCCTCCACCGCCACCGGCTCGTCGCGAATGCCCCCGGCGCCAATGATTGCCACCTGCGGCGGCATCACGATGGGGTTGGCGTAGCGGCCGAACAGGGTGCCGAAGTTGGACAGGGTGAGGGTCGCGCCCATCATCTCCTGGGGCGGGATGGAGCGCGCCTTGACGTCGGCGCGCAGGCGCGCGGCGCCGGCTTTCAGGTCCTCGGCGCTGCGCGCGCCGACATTGCGCAGCACCGGCACGAACAGCCCCTCGGGGCTGTCCACGGCGATGCCCAGGTCGAGCTGCTCGTGCTGCCTGAGCGACAGGTTCTTGCCGTCGAACCAGCTGTTGAGCAGCGGCTCGACCCGGCAGGCCGCGGCGATCGCCTGGGCCAGGCGCACCAGCGGGTCGCGCGCCTCGCTCCATTGGTGCAGGTCGGCGTCGGCGGCGATAAACACCGGCACCACCTCGGCATGGGCGCGCGCCATGTTGATCGCCATGCTGCGGCGCACGCCGCGCAGCTTGTCGCCACCGAACCTGTCGCGGGCGCTCTGGGTGGCGGCCTCGACATCGGCGCGGGTGATCAGGCCGTCGCTGCCGGAGCCACTCAGGCTACTCAGGTCGACGCCCAACTGGCGGGCCAGTTGGCGCACCGCCGGGGTGGCGCGCGGCGCCAGGTGCTCGCGGGTCGAGGGCGCGGCGCCGACGAAGAAGCTGTCGGCCGCCGCCTCGCCACCGCCCTCCAGACGCCCGACCACGGTGCCGGCATCGGCCTCGCCCTCGTAGGCCAGCAAAGGCTCGCCGACATGCAGGATGTCGCCCTCGGCGCCGAAGGTCTTGTGCACCACCCCGTCATAGGGGGCGGGAATCTCGACTATGGCCTTAGCCGTCTCCACCGAGACCAGCAGCTGGTCGGCCTCGACCGTGTCGCCGGGCTTGACGTGCCACTCGACGATCTCGGCCTCCTGCAGGCCCTCGCCCAGGTCGGGCAGCTTGAAATACTTCATGGTCGTCTCCTGACGCTGTGACTGGGGCTCAGGCTCAGGCGTAGTTCAACACCGTCTCGCAGGCCGCGAGTATGTCCTCGACCCCCGGCATGTACAGCTGCTCCTGGCGATACAGCGGCGGCGGGATGTCCGGCGCGGTGACCCGCTGGATAGGCGCCTGCAAGTCGAGCAGGGCGCGTTCGTAGAGGCTGGCGGCGATCTCGGCGCCGACCGCGCAGCTCTTCGGCGCCTCGTGCACGATCACGCAGCGCCCGGTCTTGCGCACCGAGGCTTCCAGGGTGTCCAGATCCAGCGGCTTGACGCAGGCCACGTCGATCACCTCGGCCGAGACGCCCTTTTCTGCCAGGCGGCTGGCCGCCTGCAGGGTCTCGTGAATGCTCGCGCCCCAGCTGACCAGGGTCAGATCGCTGCCCTCGCGCAGGGTGAAACAGCTGTCCAGCGGCAGGCGCTGGCCATCGTCGGCCAGCGCC
>JBFHKK010000577.1:0-1763 GCA_041595475.1 Pseudomonas sp.
AATACCTGCGCTACGCCGAACAGAACGGCTACTGGCTGCCCGAGCGCCTCAAGCTCAACGGCCACGATCTGCAGGTGACCCTGGTGATCAAGGACTGGCAACCGCGCCAGCTGGGTCTATGAGCCATGCCGCGATACCGCCCGCCGCCGAGCTGATCTTGCCGGCGCCGGCCAAGCTCAATCTGATGCTGCATATTCTCGGCCGCCGGACCGACGGCTACCATGAGCTGCAGACCCTGTTTCAATTCCTCGATTACGCCGACGAGCTGGGCTTCGCCCGCCGCACGGACGGCCAGATTCGCCTGCACAGCGATCTTTCCGGCGTGCCCCACGACAGCAATCTGATCGTGGGCGCCGCGCGTCAGCTGCAGCGCCAGGCCGGCTGCGCCCTGGGCGCCGACATCTGGTTGGACAAGCGCCTGCCCATGGGCGGCGGCATCGGCGGCGGCAGCTCCGATGCCGCGACCACCCTGCTCGGGCTGAATCGGCTCTGGCAACTGGATTGGGACGAGGATCGCCTGGCCGACCTGGGCCTGAGCCTGGGCGCCGATGTACCGGTGTTCGTGCGCGGTCGCGCGGCCTTCGCCGAAGGCGTCGGCGAGAAGCTCACGGCGGTGGAACTGAGCGAGCCCTGGTACCTCGTGGCGATGCCGCAAGTGCTTGTCAGCACAGCAGAAGTTTTCGCCGACCCTGAGTTGACACGGAATACGCCGCCCATTACAGTTCGCAGCCTTCTTGAGGGGGGCGGTCGGAACGACTGCCAGCCGGTTGTCCAGAAGCGTTATCCAGAAGTTCATAACGCACTGATCTTGTTGAACAAATTTGTCCCAACCAGATTGACCGGCACTGGAGCTTGTGTGTTTGGGAGCTTCCCAAACAGGGGTGATGCTGATAAAGTCGCCCGCCAACTTCCAGCCACTTTGCCGAGCTTCGTCGCTCAGGGGCGCAACATCTCGATGTTGCACCGCCGACTCGAAGCACTGGCCAGGAAGTGAATGCGTAGCGGAGTGTCCAGATAGGGGCGTCGCCAAGCGGTAAGGCAGCAGGTTTTGATCCTGCCATGCGTTGGTTCGAATCCAGCCGCCCCTGCCATTTTCTCTTTCCATCCAGGTATACCCTCAGCCGGCAGGTACTGCGCGTGTCCAAGATGATGGTCTTCACGGGGAATGCTAACCCCGATCTGGCGCGACGCATCGTTCGTCAGCTGCACATCCCCCTAGGCGATGCCTCGGTCGGCAAGTTCTCCGACGGCGAAGTCATGATCGAGATCAACGAGAACGTCCGCGGCAAGGACGTCTTCCTGATCCAGCCGACCTGCGCGCCGACCAACGACAACCTGATGGAACTGGTGGTGATGGCCGACGCCTTCCGCCGCTCCTCGGCGACGCGCATCACCGCCGTCATTCCCTATTTCGGCTACGCCCGCCAGGATCGCCGGCCGCGCTCGGCACGCGTGGCCATCAGCGCCAAGGTGGTGGCCGACATGCTCACCGTGGTCGGCATCGACCGGGTGCTGACCGTCGACCTGCACGCCGACCAGATCCAGGGCTTCTTCGACATCCCGGTGGACAACATCTACGGCTCCCCGGTACTGGTCGACGACATCCAGGATCAGCGCTTCGACAACCTGATGATCGTCTCCCCCGACATCGGCGGCGTAGTCCGCGCCCGCGCGGTGGCCAAGAGCCTGGGCGTGGATCTGGCGATCATCGACAAGCGTCGCGAAAAGGCCAACCAGTCGGAAGTCATGCACATCATCGGCGA
>JBFHKK010000578.1:0-1760 GCA_041595475.1 Pseudomonas sp.
CCCCGGGCACTTCTACGGCAAGCGCTACCCCATCGAGATGCTCGAGAAGGTCGCCGCCGGCAGCCCGCTCAAGCTGCCGCAGAACTGCGTGCTGCTCGGCGCCCAGGGCGGCCTCTACCCGATCGGCGACTATTGCTTCGCCGATGGCGACCCGGACGCGCCGCGCCGGCTGATTCCCGGCACCCTCAAGCCGGTGCGCTGGGAAGCCCAGCCCCTCGGCCAGATGCTGATCAGCTCGGACGGCACCGCCGCGCCCATCGAGTTCGAGCCGCGCGAGGTGCTGGCGCGGGTGCTCAGGCGCCTGCAGGCCCGCGGCATCCGCCCGGTGGTGGCCTTCGAGCTGGAGTTCTACCTGTTCGACCGCGCCCTCAGGGCCGGCCTGCCGCAGTTCCCCCGCGACGCCCTGAGCGGCGATGCCGACGATCAGCCGAATATGCATATCGAGCGCCTGTCGCGCTTTGGCCAGGTGCTCGACGATATGACCGAGACCGCCCGCGAGCAGGGCATCGAGGCCACGGTGATTACCGCGGAGCTCGGCCCGGGCCAGTTCGAGATCAACTTCGCCCATTGCGAGGACCCGCTGCAGGCCGCCGACTGGTCGGCGCTGTTCTGCCGCAGTACCCGTGGTGTGGCCCTCAAGCATGGTCATCGCGCCAGCTTTATGGCCAAGCCCTACCTGCAATACCCGGGTAGCGGCATGCATATCCACGTCAGCCTGTATGACCAGGACGGGCAGAACCTGCTGGCCAGGGAGCAGCAGCAACCGCTGCGCCACGCCGTGGCCGGCTGCCTGGAGCTGTTGCCGCAGCTGATGCCGATTTACGCGCCCAACCACAACAGCTACCGCCGCTTTGGCGCCATGGTCAACTCGGCGAGCAAGGCCAGCTGGGGCTATGAGGACCGCGATGCCTGCGTGCGCATCCCTGAGTCCGATGAACGCAACCTGCGCCTGGAGTTTCGCCTGCCCGGCGCCGACGCCAATCCTTACCTGGTGTTGGCCGCGCTCTTGGTCAGTATCGAACAGGGCCTGGAGGCGCGCCGCGAGCCAATCGCACCTTTGAATGACGACCGTCAAAGCGGCGTTGATTTCCCCAAGGATATGCTCGAAGCCGTGCGCCGCATGCGCGCCAGCGAAGCGGTCAATGCGGGCCTGGGCGAGGAATTCGTCATGGTCTATTGCGAGAACAAACGTCAGGATCACCTGGCCTTTTTGAATGAAATCAACCCGCGCGAATACCGCTGGTATCTATAAGGAGGCGCTATGAAAAACCCACAAACCGCACAATGGCAGGCCTTGAGCCGTGACCACCACCTGGCGCCCTTTAGCGATTATCAGCAGCTCAGCGATGTTGGCCCGCGCATTATCGTCAAGGGTGACGGCGTGTATGTCTGGGACAGCGAGGGCAACAAGATTCTCGACGGCATGGCCGGCCTCTGGTGTGCCGCCATCGGTTACGGCCGCCATGAACTGGCCGAAGCCGCCAGCAAGCAGATGAAGGAGCTGCCGTTCTACAACACCTTCTTTATGACCGCCCATCCGCCCGTGCTGGAGCTGGCCAAGGTGATCGCCGAGATCGCACCCAAGGGCCTGAACCATGTGTTCTTCACCGGTTCGGGTTCGGAAGGCAACGACACCATGTTGCGCCTGGTGCGCCACTACTGGGCGACCAAGGGCCAGCCGGAGAAGCAGGTGATCATCGGCCGCATCAACGGCTATCACGGCTCCACCGTGGCTGGCGCGGCGCTGGGTGGTATGGCCG
>JBFHKK010000579.1:0-1758 GCA_041595475.1 Pseudomonas sp.
CCACCACATCGTCGGCGCCGGCCTCCAGGGCCGTCTCCATCAGGGCGTCTTCGTCCACCCCCGGCGCGTAGCTGATATGCCCCTTGCGCTCGAACAAGTAGGCCACCGAGCCGTCGGTGCCGAGGTTGCCGCCGCATTTGCTGAAGGCATGGCGCACGTCGGCGGCGGTGCGGTTGCGGTTGTCGGTCATGGCCTCGACGATGATGGCCACGCCGCTCGGGCCGTAGCCCTCGTAGTTCAGCTCGACGACGTTGTCGGCCTCGTTGTTGCCCGCGCCGCGGGCGATGGCGCGGTCGATCACCTCGCGCGACATGTTGGCGGTCAGCGCCTTGTCCACCGCCAGGCGCAGCCGCGGATTGTCCGCCGGCACCGGGCCGCCGTGCTTGGCCGCCACCGTCAGCTCACGAATGAGCTTGGTGAAGATCTTGCCGCGCTTGGCGTCCTGGCGCCCCTTGCGGTGCTTGATGTTGGCCCATTTGGAATGACCAGCCATATCTCACTCCATCTTGCTTCGAATCGGATTGTACCGCCCAAAACCAAGGAGCCTGGCATCACCAGGCTCCTGTCACGCGGGTCTACTCGGCCTTGGGCTGCTCGCGCAGGCGGATGTGCAGCTCGCGCAGGGCCTTGTTGTCCACCTCGCCCGGCGCCTGGGTCATCACGCAGGCGGCGCTCTGGGTCTTGGGGAAGGCGATCACTTCACGGATCGACTGGGCACCGGTCATCAGCATCACCAGGCGATCCAGACCGAAGGCCAGGCCGCCGTGGGGCGGCGCACCGAACTTCAGCGCATCGAGCAGGAAGCCGAACTTCTCCTGCTGCTCCTCTTCGCTGATGCCGAGCACGCGGAACACCGCCTGCTGCATGCCCTTGTCGTGGATACGGATGGAACCGCCGCCCAGTTCGGTGCCGTTGAGCACCATGTCGTAGGCCCGCGACAGGGCGACGGCCGGGTTGGCCTCCAGCTCCGCGGCGCTGCAGCTCGGCGAGGTGAAGGGATGGTGCAGCGACGTCAGGCTGCCGTCGTCGTTCTCCTCGAACATCGGGAAGTCGACCACCCACAGCGGCGCCCACTCGCAGGTCAGCAGCTCGAAGTCATGGCCCAGGCGGATGCGCAGCGCGCCCAGGGCCTCGCTGACGACCTTGGCCTTGTCGGCGCCGAAGAACACGATGTCGCCGTCGACCGCGCCGACGCGATCGAGGATCACCTCGAGGTTCTCCACCGGGATGTTCTTGACGATCGGCGACTGCAGGCCCTCGACGCCCTTGGCGCGCTCGTTGACCTTGATGTAGGCCAGGCCCTTGGCGCCGTAGATGCCGACGAACTTGGTGTACTCGTCGATGCGGCTGCGCGGCATGCTCGCCCCGCCCGGCAGGCGCAGGGCGGCGACGCGGCAGGCCGGGTCGTTGGCCGGGCCGCTGAACACCTTGAAGTCGACGTCCTTGAGCTGGTCGGCCACATCCACCAGTTCCAGCGGAATGCGCAGGTCCGGCTTGTCCGAACCATAGCGGCGCATGGCCTCGGCGAAGCTCATGTGCGGGAAGTCACCGAACTCCACAGCCAGCACTTCCTTGAAAAGCTGGCGGATCATCTTCTCGGTGAGGCCCATGATGTCGTGCTCATCGAGGAAGCTGGTCTCGATGTCGATCTGGGTGAACTCCGGCTGGCGGTCGGCACGCAGGTCTTCGTCGCGGAAGCACTTGGCGATCTGGTAGTAACGGTCGAAGCCGGCCACCATCAGCAGCTGCTTGAACAGC
>JBFHKK010000580.1:0-1753 GCA_041595475.1 Pseudomonas sp.
AGACCAGCGCCAGCCAGACCAGGCCGGCGGGCCAGCGGTCGCGCTCGGCCAGGCGCGGGAAGCCGCGCCGAAGCCCGCGCGCCGCGAGTGCGAAGACGAGCAGGAAGGCCGCCTGACGGCCCAGGCGCTCCCAGTCCATCAGGATCAGCGCCAACAGGCCCCAGATCGCGATGTCGTCGAGGCTGGCGTAGCGCAGGATGCGCTGGCCGAGCGGCCCGCGCAGCAGCTCCAGCTGCGCCATCAGCAGCACCAGGATCGGCAGCGCCGTCACCGAGCAGGCCATGCCGATGCCGGCGACGAACTGCCACGGGCGCGCCGCCGGCCCCGTCCAGCCGCCCCAGGCGAGCAGGACCGCCGCCGCCGCCATGCCCGCCAGCAGGGGCACGACCATCGCCAGCCCGGCGGTGACCGCGCACTCTCGCCGGTGGCGCCAGGCGTCGCCGAGGTCCAGCTCGAGGCCGGCGAGCCAGACGAACACCATCACCGACCACCAGGCGATGCCGTTGAGCGCCTGGATCACCGGCGGCGTGAAGACGGTGGCGTGCAGCGCCGGCACCGCCGCGCCGAGCAGACCGGGGCCGAGCACGATGCCGGTGAGGATCTGCACGACGACCAGCGGCGCGACGCGCTCGGTGCGGCCGAGCCGCCACAGCGCGTAGGGCAGGGCGAAGATCAGCGTCAGCGCGACCAGGAAGGCCTCGACGGTGTTCAGCGGCATGGCGTCAGGGCGGCGGGCCGGGGCGGGGATCCCGGCAGCGAAAGGGCGGCCGCGATGCTAAGGACACTCTGCAAAACCTCTCGTCAATCCGACTGGTGCGCTTGCTCAGGGCGTAGGACGATGCCGGGCATGGATCAGATGACGTTTGGCCTGGAGCCGCTGCCCAAGAAGACCCGCAAGGAGGTCTTCCTCGACGAGATGAACCAGGTGGTGCCGTGGGCTGCGCTGGTGGCGCTGATCCAGCCGCACGCCCGAGGCGCGCACCAGGCGCTGGGTGGCCGACCGCCGTTTCCCATCGAGACCATGCTGCGCATCCACTGCCTGCAACTGTGGTGGAACCTGAGCGATCCGGCCATGGAAGAGGAGTTGCACGAGCGCCCGCTGTACCGCCGCTTCGTCGGCCTGGACGGCGCGCCCCGCATGCCCGACGAGACAACCATCCTGCGATTCCGACACCTGCTGGAGAAGCACGAACTTGCGCCGCAGGTGCTGGCCACGATCAACGCTGGCCTGGCCCAGCACGGCCTGATGCTCAAGACCGGTACGGTCGTGGACGCCACCATCATCGCCGCGCCGAGTTCGACCAAGAACAAGACCGGCGAACGCGACCCCGAGATGCACCAGACCAGGAAGGGCAAGCAATGGCACTTCGGCATGAAGGCGCACATCGGGGTGGATGCCGAGTCGGGTCTGGTGCACACCGTCATCGGCACAGCGGCCAACGTCAACGATGTGACGCAGGCCGGTGCGCTGCTGCACGGCGAGGAACAAGCGGCCTTCGGAGACGCCGGCTACCAGGGCGTGCACAAGCGGCCCGAAGCTGCAGGCCCGGCCTGGCACGTCGCCATGCGTCCGGGACTGCGCCGCAAGCTCAACCCGTTCATCGAGCCGGAATTCCTCGCCGAGCAACTCGAGCGCGCCAAGGCCAGCGTCCGGGCCAAGGTCGAGCACCCCTTCCGGGTCGTCAAGCAGCAGTCCGGCTACGCCAAGGTGCGCTACCGCGGGCTGGCCAAGAACACCGCGCGGCTGACGATG
>JBFHKK010000581.1:0-1744 GCA_041595475.1 Pseudomonas sp.
AATGAAATGGACTCCCCCCTCCTAACGGCGTCAATGCGCCAGACTGAAGTTGTCAGAAACAGCAGTCACCGGAGGAGGGAGTCACTATGAAACTTAAGCGAATCGGCATCGATTTGGCAAAGCAGGTGTTCCAGATTCACGGCGTCGACAGCCATGAGCAGGTGGCCTGCCGCAAGCAGCTCAAGCGCTCGCAGATGCTCGGCTTCTTCCGCCAGCTCGAGCCTTGCCTGGTGGCCATGGAGGCCTGCGGCAGCTCCCAGTACTGGGCGCGCGAGCTGGGAGCGCTGGGGCCCGAAGTACGGCTGATCGCGCCGCAGTTCGTCAAACCCTACGTCAAGAGCGGCAAGACCGACGCCAATGACGCCGAGGCGATTTGCGAGGCGGCCAGCCGACCGAACATGCGCTACGTAGAGGTGAAGAGTGCCGAGCAGCAGGCCAGCCAGGCCCTGCACCGGATCAGAAGCCGGTTGATCAGGGCACGGACGGCGCTGGTCAACGAGATTCGCGGCTTGCTGGGCGAGTTTGGCTTGGTCGAAGCGCGCGGCGGCGTCGCGGCTGCCCGTCGATTGGCTCAGTCGGCTCTGGAGGATGCGGAGAATGGCCTGCCGGGGCAGATGCGCGAGTTGCTGGCGGAGTTGCAAGGCGAGCTGGGCGAGCACGACGAACGCTTGTCCCGTCTCGACGGCATGATCCAGCGCCAGGCTCGCGAAGACGAGCGGGTAGAGCGTCTGATGCAGGTCGAGGGCATTGGCCCGATCACCGCCACAGCCATCGTATCGGCCGTGGGGGATGCCCGGCAGTTCAGCAGTGCCCGGCAGTTCGCGGCCTGGCTGGGACTGGTTCCCCGTCAACACTCCAGCGGCGGCAAGGAGCGCTTGGGCTCGATCAGCAAGCGCGGCGACACCTATTTGCGGACCTTGCTGGTCCACGGTGCCCGAGCAGTGCTCAGGCACTGCCAGGACAAGACGGATCGACGCAGCGAATGGCTCCAGCGCCTGCTGTGTCGACGCAACATGAACATCGCCACGGTTGCCCTGGCGAACAAGAATGCCCGGATCATCTGGGCGATCCTCAGTCGAGGCGAGGTGTACCACCCCGGTTGAAGACAAAACCGCAGGCTGAAGCCTGCCAGGCGTTGAGCAGTAGCTCCACCACGATTGCACAGTGACATGCAGTGATGACAAGCCGGTCGAGCCGGCATGTGTGAAACCTGCTTTACCCACAGGCCCTCTGCTCCGCAAGGCCGCTAGGGCGATCAGGCGCACATGAGCGGATCTTCATCATGGCTCGGGGCATCCGATGGCCCCATCAGAAGCCGGATATACGGAAGCAGTCGTACCAAGCTTGTCGACAAGCATTTCGCTGGCAAACCGGGGGGAGTCCATATATGGGTTAGCCGCGCAGCGGCGTAACCCACCACCGCGACCGTCAGGTCGCGCATCCCAGAAATACCAGGCCTGTGGTCTGGTCGGTGGGTTACGGCCTGCGGCCTAACCCACCCTACGGTTCGGCTGACCATTGAGCACCGCGCTGGCCAGCCCCCCAGCGACCAGACCCCAGAACGCCGCACCGACGCCAAACAGGCTGAGGCCGGAGGCGGTGACCAGGAAGGTGATCAGCGCCGCTTCGCGCTCCCTGGGTTCGCTCATGGCCTGGGTCAGGCCGCCGATGATCGAGGCGAACAGTGCCAGGGCGGCGACCGACAGGATCAGCGCCTTGGGCAGGGCGCTGAACAGCGCCGCCA
>JBFHKK010000582.1:0-1738 GCA_041595475.1 Pseudomonas sp.
CGCCTCATGGGGCTCGGCGTCGCGCCCGAGCAGCTTGCGGGCGATCAGCAGGTTCATGTTGAGGTTGGCCTGGTGCAGCCAGAAGCGCTTGACGTCGCCGACGTTCAACTGGTTCTCCGCCAGGTGCGCGGCAATCAGTTCGGCGACCATCGGGCAGACCTCCTTGAACACCTTGCGCCCTTCCTGGACGAACAGCTTGTCGCGGGCGCCCACGCCTTCCTCGGCGCAGCGGTTGAGGAAGCCGAAGTTGTTGCGGATGTTGTTGGAGAACTGGGTCAGCAGCTTGCTGCCGACGATCTCGAACTGCTGGGCGGAGGTGGCCAGGTCGGCGCGTTCGATGATCACCGCGGTGCAGGCATCGCCGAAGATGAAATGGCTGTCGCGGTCGCGGAAGTTCAGGTGGCCGGTGCAGATTTCCGGGTTGACCATCAGAATCGCCCGCGCCTGGCCGAGCTGCACATTGTTGGCCGCGGCCTGGATGCCGAAGGTGGCCGAGCTGCAGGCCACGTTCATGTCGTAGCCGAAGCCCTGGATGCCGAGCGCCGCCTGCACCTCGATGGCCACCGCCGGGTAGGCGCGCTGCAGGTTGGAACAGGCGACTATCACCCCGTCGATGTCGGCAGCAGTCTTGCCGGCCCGGGCCAGGGCCTCCTCGGCGGCCGCCACGGCCATCTCGCAGAGGATGCCCCACTGCTCGTTGGAGCGCTCCGGAATGCGCGGCAGCATGCGCGCCGGATCGAGGATGCCGTCCTTGTCGATCACGAAGCGGCTCTTGATCCCCGAGGCCTTCTCGATAAAGGCGCTGCTCGACTCGGCCAGGGCCTCGACCTCGCCGCGGGCGATGGCCTCGGCGTTGTCGCGATTGAACTGCTGTACGTAGGCATTGAAGGACGCCACCAGTTCGTCGTTGGAAATGCTGTTGGCCGGGGTGTACAGGCCGGTACCGCTGATGACGACGTTATGCACGGTCAGTCCTCTTGTTCTGTGCCGCACGCGGCGGCCGGTTGTGCTCAGGCCGGGGCGCGGGCCGCAGCCTGGAATGGGGGCGCAAACGGGGATCGGCGCCGGGCGGCGGCCGATGCCCTCACTGAGCGCCAGAGTGTGCCACAGCCGAACGTCGTTCGCCCGCAGTCAGACGAATGATCAGACGGGGCAAGTGGCCGCCAGGACACAGGGCCTTGGCACTGCCCGAGCATGGCTGAGCCGTTCATTCACAGCCCAGCGCCCCGCCACTCACCCGTCCGGGCGATGGTCAGGCTGGCGGCCGTCGGTAAGCTTTGCGCCTTCCTTCACAACAACAAGACAGGGTTCGATCCATGCGCAAGCTCATCCTGCTGTTTATGCTGACGCTCTCCTCCTTGGCCGAGGCCGCCGTCGGCGTCTTCCCCGACAGCACCTTCAACAACCTCGACCACGGCCTCTACTGGTTCGGCTACGGCGACAGCTGGCAGAAGGCCGTGCCGGGCCAGAGCAACGCCTACTACAGCCCGAGCAAGCCGACCGTGATCTACATCCACGGCTGGCAGAACGGCTCGACCCCGAAGAAGAACCGCGAGACCTTCAATCGCCTGGACGCCGGTGGCCCCAACCTTGATCTGGCCCATTCCTGGCTGAGCGCCGGCTACAACGTCGGCATCCTCTACTGGAACCAGTTCGCCGACGAGGGCGAGGTCAAGGACGCCGAAGCCAAGATCTGGACCGCCAGCGGCCCGCGCGCCATGCGCTGGCGCAACGCCAG
>JBFHKK010000583.1:0-1730 GCA_041595475.1 Pseudomonas sp.
CGAAAATTGACCGCCCAGCCTCTATCCGCCGCCGCAGTCCTGCCCTAGCATCGCCGCCGTACCCCGGCAATATTTCGTCGCCATTTTTATGGCGAAAGGTGATCCCCATGCGTCGCGCCTCCCTCAACCATTGTTTCCGTCTGGTCTGGAATGCCAACAGCCAAACCTTCGTCGCCGTGGCGGAAACCACCAAGGCGCGCGGCAAGCCCAGCCGCGCCGGCCGCCGCCTGACCGCCCTGGCCGGCAGCCTGCTGGCGGCGAGCGCCCAGGCCGCCGAGTTGCCCACGGGAGGCCAGATCAGCGCCGGCAGCGGCAGCATCAGCCAGAGCGGCAGCACCCTCACCGTGCAGCAGGACTCGCACAGGCTGGTGGCCGACTGGCAGAGCTTCAGCATCGGCCAGGGCCACACGGTCAACTTCGTTCAGCCCTCGGCCAGCGCCGTGGCCCTGAACCGCGTGCTCGGCAGCGAAGTGTCGGTGATCCAGGGTGCGCTCAACGCCAACGGCCAGGTGTTTCTGGTCAACCCCAACGGCGTGCTCTTCAGCCCCAGCGCCCAGGTCAATACCGGCGCCCTGGTGGCCTCGACCCTGAACCTCTCCAGCGCCGACTTCCTCGCCGGCCACTACCGCTTCGAGGGCGACAGCAGCAACGCCATCGTCAACCAGGGCAATATCACCGCCGCAGCCGGCGGCCATATCGCCCTGATCGCGGCCCGGATCAGCAACGACGGCCAGCTCACCGCCAATGGCGGCCAGGTGCTGCTCGGCGCCGGGCGCACCGTCACCCTGGACCTGGGCGGGCCGGTCAAGCTGGAAGTGCAACAGGGCGCCATCGATGCGCTGATCGCCAACGGCGGCGCCATCAAGGCCGACGGCGGCCTGGTCTACCTGACCGCCAAGGCCGCCGGCGACCTGGCCAGCACCGTGATCAACCACAGCGGCATCATCGAAGCGCAGACCCTGGCCACTGGCGAAAAAGGCCAGATCTACCTGATGGGCGACTTCGACAACGACATCGTGCAGGTGTCCGGGCGCCTGGATGCCAGCGCCCCCAACGGCGGCGACGGCGGCTTTATCGAGACCTCGGCGGCCCAGGTGCGCATCGCCGACGGCGCCCGCATCAGCACCGCGGCGCCGCAGGGGCGTACCGGCCAGTGGCTGATCGACCCGGTGGACTTCACCATCGCCGCCACTGGCGGCGACATCAGCGGCGCGACCCTGGCCACCCAGCTGGCCAGCAACAACGTCGAGATCCAGAGCACCAGCGGCGCGACGCCGGGAAGCGGCAACCTCAACGTCAACGACAGCGTCAGCTGGAACGCCAACAAGCTGACCCTCAACGCCCAGCGCGACATTGTCATCCGCGCCGACCTCAACGCCTCGGGCTCGGCCAGCCTGGCCCTGGAATACGGCCAGGACGCCGTGGCCGCCGGCAACACCGCCACCTACAGACTCGAGCAGGGCGCCAAGGTCAACCTGCCGGCCGGCGACAACTTCAGCACCAAGCTCGGCAGCGACGGCGACACCCTCACCTACCGGGTGATCACCAGCCTCGGCGCCGAGGGCTCGACCACCGGCAGCGACCTGCAGGGCATCAACGGCAACCTGGCGGGCCGCTACGTGCTCGGCGCCGATATCGACGCAAGCGCCACGAAAGACTGGAACGCGGGCGCCGGCTTCGATCCGCTTGGCCGCCACGACGAGAACTTCACCGGGGTGTTCGACGGCCTC
>JBFHKK010000584.1:0-1730 GCA_041595475.1 Pseudomonas sp.
CAGACCGTGCCGCCGGCGATCCGCCTGCAGGGCGAGCTAAATCTGCCGTCCGCGCTGGATGAACAGGCGGCGCTGGCCAAGCTCAAGGGCTATGCCGAGCAGAATCAGCTCTGGACCAGCCTGATCGGCATGGGCTACTACGGCACCCTGACGCCGCCGGTGATTCTGCGCAACGTGCTGGAGAATCCCGGCTGGTACACCGCCTACACGCCCTATCAGCCGGAGATCGCCCAGGGCCGGCTGGAGGCGCTGCTGAATTTCCAGCAGCTGACCCTCGACCTCACCGGCCTGGAGCTGGCCAGCGCCTCGCTGCTCGACGAGGCCACCGCCGCGGCCGAGGCCATGGCCCTGGCCAGGCGCGTGGCCAAGAGCCAGAGCAAGCGCTTCTTCGTCGACCGCAACTGCCATCCGCAGACCCTTTCCGTGGTGCGCACCCGGGCCGAGGCGTTCGGCTTCGAGCTGGTGGTCGACAGCCTCGAGGCGCTGGCGGGGCAGACGGTCTTCGGCGCCCTGCTGCAGTACCCGGATACCCATGGCGAGATCCAAGACCTGCGTCCGCTGATCGAGCAGCTGCACGCCCAGCAGGCCCTGGCCTGCGTGGCCTGCGACCTGCTCAGCCTGCTGCTGCTGACCCCGCCGGGCGAGCTCGGCGCCGACGTCGCCTTCGGCTCGGCGCAGCGTTTCGGCGTGCCCATGGGCTACGGCGGCCCCCATGCGGCCTTCTTCGCCACCCGCGATGCCTTCAAGCGGGCGCTGCCGGGACGGATCATAGGCGTGTCCAAGGACGCCCGCGGCAACCTGGCCCTGCGCATGGCGCTGCAGACCCGCGAGCAGCACATCCGCCGCGAGAAGGCCAACTCCAACATCTGCACCGCCCAGGTGCTGCTGGCCAACATGGCCGGCTTCTATGCCGTCTATCACGGCCCCGAGGGCCTGCGCCGCATCGCCCAGCGGGTCCATCGGCTGACCGCCATACTCGCCGCCGGCCTCGAGCGCGGCGGCATCGCCCGCGACAACCGGCATTTCTTCGACACCCTGACCCTGGAGGTGGGCGGCAGCCAGTCGGCGATCATCGAATCGGCCAAGCAGGCGCGGATCAACCTGCGCATCCTCGGCCGCGGCAAGCTGGGGGTGAGCCTGGACGAAACCTGCGACGCGCAGACCGTGATGACACTCTTCGCCATCTTCCTCGGCGCCGACCACGCTCTGGACGTGGCCGAGCTGGATGCCGGCGAGCTGGCCGAGGGCATTCCCGCTTCACTGGCGCGCCGCTCGGGCTACCTCGGCCATCCGGTGTTCAACGCCCACCACAGCGAAACCGAGATGCTGCGCTACCTCAAGCAGCTGGAGAACAAGGACCTGGCCCTGAACCAGGCGATGATTCCGCTGGGCTCCTGCACCATGAAGCTCAATGCGACCAGCGAGATGATTCCCGTCACCTGGCCCGAGTTCGCCCTGCTGCACCCCTTCGCGCCGCAGGAGCAGGCCGCCGGCTACCGGGCGCTGATCGACGAGCTGGAGCGCTGGCTGTGCACCCTCACCGGCTTCGATGCCATCAGCATGCAGCCCAACTCCGGCGCCCAGGGCGAATACGCCGGGCTGCTGGCGATCCGCCGCTACCACGAGAGCCGCGGCGACAGCCAGCGCAGCATCTGCCTGATCCCGGCCTCGGCGCACGGCACCAATCCAGCGTCTGCGCATCTGGCGGACATGGACGTGGTGGTCGTGGC
>JBFHKK010000585.1:0-1727 GCA_041595475.1 Pseudomonas sp.
CACCCTGCGCCTGAACCCGCGCGAGTCCAGCCGCCTGCGCAAGGGCCAGCTGTGGATCTACTCCAACCAGATTGACACCAGGCGCACGCCCCTGCGGGGCTTGCCGCCGGGCGCAATCGTCGACGTGGTGGACGAAAAGGCCCGTTTCGTCGGCCGCGGGACGGTCAATCCGGCCACCCTGATCAGCGTGCGTCTGCTCAGTCGCGAGCCGGCCGCCGTGGATGGCGATTTCTTTGCCTCCCGGCTACGCCGGGCGCTGGACTGGCGCGCGCGCGGCCACACCGAACCCTACTACCGGCTGCTGCATGGCGAGGGCGATGAACTGCCCGGCCTGATCGTCGACCGCTACGGCCCCGTGCTGGTGGCGCAGGCCAATACCGCCGGCATGGACGTCCTGCGCGAGCTGTGGCTGCCGCCACTGATGGATCTGTGCGGCGCCAGCAGCCTGCTGTTGCGCAACGACAATCCGGCCCGCGCGCTGGAGGGCCTGCCGGCCGAGGACGAATGGATCGGTCCGCCGGTGGAGGCGGTCGAGGTGCCGGAATCCGGCCTGCGGCATCGGATCAGCCTGGCGCAGGGGCAGAAGACCGGCTGGTTCTATGATCAGCGGCCGAATCGTGAGCTGTTCGCCCGGCTGGCTGGCGGCGCCCGGGTGCTGGACGTATTCAGCTATGTCGGCGGCTGGGGCCTCGGCGCCGCCGCGGCCGGCGCGGCCAGGGTGCTGTGCATCGATGCCTCGCGCGCGGCCCTGGACCAGCTGGAGGCCACCGCCGCGGAGCATGATCTCAGGGTGGAAACCCGTTGTGGCGATGCGCTGGAACAGTTGCGCGCCCTGCGCGATGCGGGCGAGGTCTTTGATCACATCGTGGTTGACCCGCCGGCCCTGATCAAGCGGCGCAAGGACTTCGAGGCCGGGCGCGAGCACTATGCCCGGCTCAATCACGTGGCCCTGCAATTGCTGGCTCCGGGCGGCATGCTGTTCGCCGCCAGCTGTTCCCACCACATGCCGGCCGAGACCCTGCTGCAGATGGTGCAGCGCGAGGCCGCCCGGCTGGGTCGGCGTCTGCAGTGCGTGTATCAGGGCGGCGCCGGGCCGGATCACCCGGTGCACCCGGCGATGCCGGAAACCGCCTATCTCAAGGTCTTTGCCCTGCGCGATCTGAGCGGCGCCTGAAGCGGCTGATCAGAGTTCGGTGCGGACCAGGCCCAGCCTGGCCGCTTCCAGGGTGGCTTCGGCGCGGCTGGAAATTTCCAGCTTGCGGTAGACGGTCTTGATGTAGCCCGCGGCGGTGTTGCGGGTCACTCCCAGGTGGCTGGCGACCTCGGGCAGCTTGTAGCCCTTCGCGATCAGGGTCAGCGTCTCCCGCTCGCGCGGCGACAAGGCATCTTCCGGTCCGGCCGGCGGGGCGGCGAACACCCGCAGCAGGCGCTGGGCGATGGCCGGTGACAGCGGCGGCTCGCCCGAGAGGATGCCCTGCAGGGCCTGCAGCACGCGGGCTTTGGCCTGGTCCTTGAGCAGATAGCCGCTGGCGCCGGCATGCAGAGCCGGAAACAGATGATGATCGTCCGCGTAGATGGTGGTGACGATGCAGCGACAGGCCGGATGCCCGCGCTGCAGTTCGCGGATCAGATCGACCCCGGATCCGTCCGGCAGATCGAGATCGACCAGGGCGAGGTCGGGTGGCTGTCGAGCCAGCAGGGCGCGCGCCTCGCTCAGGCTGGCGGCG
>JBFHKK010000586.1:0-1711 GCA_041595475.1 Pseudomonas sp.
CTACGGCGACGTTCCAGGTCAGGCTGCTGCCGGACGCCGGGGCCTTGAGCAAACTGAACACCGCCGGCGGCCAGGCATCCAGCAGGCACAGCCGCTCGGCCATGCCGGAGAGTCGGTTGCCGGGCTCGCGCAGGCGGATCCAGCCACCCATGGCCGGGTCCTGGCCGCCCATGAAGGGCATCTTGCCCACCGCGTAGCGGTAGTCGAAGTACTGGGTGAAGTCCGGCGTCAGCCCGGCAATGAAGGGAAAGGGCGTCAGCCCGTCGGGCCCGGCGAAGGCCGGCGCATCCATAGCCGCGACCCGCACCGCCGAGGCCCGATCGCCGCCGAAGCTGGCCAGCAGCACCGCGCACACCTGGTTGTTCTGATAGGCGCTGGCCTGCATCTGGGTCGCCGCCTTGCCCTCGCGCAGCAGCGTGACCTCGACGTCCAGGGCGCCCGCTGCCACGGGGGCGACGAAGGACAGGTTGAGCGAACGCAGCGGCCGCTCGGCGGCCACCTGCGGGCGGATCTTCTCGTACAGGCAGGCGGCCACCAGGCCGCCGAAGGTGGCGCGGCCCTGGCCCCAGCGTTCGGGAATCTGCACCTGGCTGGCGGAGGCGTGGCAGGCGGCGTGCAACATATCGGCAAAATTCATGCTGAGTCCTCGGGTCAGGCGACGGAGCGGTCGAGGGATTGGCCGGGGTCGGCCAGATGGCGCTCGAGGAAGGCGATCACCCGCTGCCCGTAAGCCTCGGGCTGGGCCTGGTAGGCCAGGGTGTGTCGGGCCCCCGGTACCTGCCAGAACTCGGTGTGGGTCACCCGGGCCAGGGCCTGGTGCAGCTGGCGGCCGTCGGCCACCGGGGTGTAGCTGTCGTCCTCGCCGTAGATCAGCAGCAGCGGCGGCTGGCCCGCCAGGCGAGTGGCGGCGTGGGTCGGGCGCAGGCGCCTTTCGCCGGCCGGGTAGAGCAGCTTGGACAGTTGGATGCCGAGCCGCGGGATCGGGTAGCGGCGCCAGAAGTGCAGCAGGGTCGGGAAGGCCGCCTCGAGCACCGCGGCCTTGAACGGATGGTCGGCCTCGGCCAGGGCGCAGACGCTCATGGCCGCGCCCATGGAGGCGCCCAGCACCGCCAGCGGCAGCTGCGGGTAGCGGGCCTGCAGGGCCTGGCCGGCGGCCAGCACGTCCAGTGGAAAGTCCATGGTGGTGGAGCTGCTCTCGCCGAAGCCGTTGAGATCGAACAGCATCACGTGATAGCCGGCCTGGCGCAGCAGTTCGGCGTGGCCCTGTTTCAGCCAGAAGCCCTTGGCCGCCACGCCCATCGGATGGGCCAGCAGCACCGCGCCCTTGACCTCGGCGCCGTGGGCCTCGGCCAGCAGCGCGGCCAGGCGGGCGCCCGAGCGGCTGTCGATGTTCAGGCGCTGCCAGGGACCCTGGTCGATGTCCTCGGGCCAGCGCCAGGGCCGCATGAAGCGACCGAAGAAGGGTTTTTTGAACAGTCGATAGGCTGTATGTTTCATCGCCGCGCTCCTCTGCATTCGGCGGGCAAAGGCGCCTGCGGCGGCGCCTACCATGCCCTTGTCGGGGGCCATGCTAGGCAGTGGGCGGCAGGCTCACCATGGGTGAAATTGACGAAAAACGTGCGAAAAGCGCGGCTAGGGAAAACAGGGAGAGCGCCATGCGGGTGACGGTTGTAATGGCCGATCGTTGTTCGGCCACCAGCGTCTCGGCGGC
>JBFHKK010000587.1:0-1710 GCA_041595475.1 Pseudomonas sp.
ACTCCGGCATGCTTCTTTTGGGCTTCTTCGCCATGTTTTTTGTTTCTTCGCGGACTCTCCGGGAGCGAAATGAAGTCCAGACGCAGTTGTTCGAGGAACAGAAACGTCATCTGGCAGATCAAATACACACCGAGAAGGAGCTTGCCTTTACAAGACGCATCTATCACACCCACCATAAGGCAGAAAAAATTGGCGGATTCATCAAGGACGACCTCAAACAGCCCTCACCCTACGGCATCCGCCTGATCCAGGGCAGCCACATAGTGGTGCCCAAGCTGTTCGAGGGCGAGCAGGCCTATATTCTGCAGAACGAGGACAGGCGCATCGTCTTCGCCATCCCCTACCTCGGCCGCTTCACCCTGATCGGCACCACCGACCGCGAGTACCAGGGCGACCCGGCCCAGGTGAAGATCAGCGAGGAGGAGATCGATTACCTGCTGGGCGTGGTCAATGCCCACTTCAAGCAGCAACTGGCCCGCACCGACATCCTGCACACCTACGCCGGGGTCCGGCCGCTGTGCGACGACGAATCGGACGAGCCCTCGGCCATCACCCGCGACTACACCCTGGCACTGTCCGGCCATCCGGGCGAAGCGCCGCTGCTGTCGGTATTCGGTGGCAAGCTGACCACCTACCGCAAGCTGGCCGAATCGGCCCTGGCCCAGCTCCAGCCCCATCTGCCGCACATGGGCGCCAGCTGGACCGCCAGCAGCCCCCTGCCCGGCGGCGAGGAGATGAGCAGCCGCGAGGCCCTGGTGCAGTCATTAATCGCCCGCCACGGCTGGCTGGCCGAGAGCCTGGCGACACGCTGGGCCAGCAGCTACGGCAGCCGCGCCTGGGCTCTGCTGGAGGGGGTCGAGCAACTGGCCGATCTCGGCGAGCACCTGGGCGCCGATCTCTACGCACGCGAGGTCGACTACCTGCGCCAGCAGGAATGGGCGCTTGAGGCCGGCGACATCCTCTGGCGGCGCAGCAAGCTGGGCCTGTTTATGAGCGCCGCCGAGCAGGAGCGCCTGGCGCACCATCTGCAGCGCAAGTCGCCGCATAGTCCCGAGGACGTCCACGCCGCTTGACCGCCTAAGCCAAATCCCCTAGCCTCGCCGCCCCTCGGAAACGCGAGGCATTTTTATGCCTGCGTCACCGCCAGCACTGCTCCAGTGCTCCGGCGGCTGGCGGACGTCGAGCATGCGGGCATGCCCCCAGCATCCCGAACCCTGAACCATGGAAGGTTAACAACCGATGAAAATTCGCAGTGCGCGCGAGCGCATCATTCAGACGCTCTGGTTCGAAGTAATAGGCGTACTGCTCATCACTCCACTCGTGGCTGTAGCGCTCGGTGAAAGCGCCAGCAACTCGATGGGGCTGCTCGTGATGCTGTCGCTCACGGCCATGGCCATGGCGGCACTGTTCAACACCCTTTTCGACTGGTTCGAGGCCAAGCACAGCCAGCGGGTCGCCAGTCAGCGGCCGAATTCACTGAGAATTCTCCACGCGCTGATGCTGGAGCTGTTCATCGTCACCGCGACCCTGCCCCTGCTCAAGTTCACCCTCGAACTGAGCTGGCTTGAGGCCATGGCCGGCAACGTCGCCTTGACGATCATCTACAGCCTCTACGCCTATGTATTCCACCTGTACTACGACCGCCTGCGGCCCGTACCACTCGACACGCCGATGAACTGGAGCGAGGACATCCAGCCGCAGAGCTGACGG
>JBFHKK010000588.1:0-1707 GCA_041595475.1 Pseudomonas sp.
CCCAAGGATTATCTGACTCCAGAGAAGCGCTTCAGCGCCGGTGAGCGGCTGCTGAGCGCCGAGGAGCTGCCCTTCGAGTTCCTGATGAATGCCCTGCGCCTGAGCGACGGCGTGTCCAGCGAGCTGTTCGCCGCCCGCACCGGCCTGCCCCTCAGCGCGCTGGCCGCGTCTCGCGCACAGGCCGAGGCCCGCGGCCTGCTGCAGGCCGACCCGGCGCGCCTGGCGGCGACCCGCGAGGGCCAGCTGTTTCTCAACGACCTGCTGCAGTATTTTCTGCCCTGACCGCCTGCCACTTGGCTAAGGACCCCGAATGGACCTGCTACTCGAGTTGATCGCCGCCCTGTCGCGCTGGAGCCGTGGCCACCTGTACGAGATATCCCTGGCGATCATGGCCACCCTGTTCGTGCTGTTCGGCCCGGCCCTGAACGCCTGGGTGCAGCGCAGCATCAGCCAGCTCAATTTCTTCCTGCGCACCCTGATCTTCGTGCTGGTCTGCGCGGTCGGCTATGGTCTGGCGATCGTATTCCTCACGCCCTACCTGTCCCAGGGCCTCGGCCACTTCAACAACTACACCCTGGCGCCGGTGCTGCTGCTGGTGTTCTTCCTGATCGGTGTGCTGGCCGACCGCCAGTAACCGCTCAGGCCCAGCCCAGCAGCAGGGCGGCGCCCATCAGGGCCATGATGGCGTTCTCGCTGAAGCTGACCAGGCCCAGGGGCACGGGCGAGTTGCCGCCGACGCAGGCGCAGTTGAGGTCGGCCTTGTCCAGATAGACCGCCTTGAGCACCGACAGGCCGCCGGCCGTCCCGACCAGCAGGGCCACGCTGCCCGTCAGACTCGGCAACCAGCCACTCAGCAGGCCGAGCCCCACGCCCAGTTCGGCAAAGGGATAGACGCGACCGTAGGGCCGGAAAACCCGGGTCAGCAGGTCGTACTCGGCGAAGCGCTGGACGAAGGCTTGCAGATCCATGAGTTTCAGGCAGGCCAGCAGGCACAGGGCAAAACCCATGAAGCCCTGGAACCCGCCTGAAGTGGCGAGCGCCATCAGCAGCGCCACCGAGAACACCGCGACCACAGGCACATAGGAGCGCTCGTCGGCCGACTGTGCTTCAACCCCGAAATGCTCGGCCAGGGCCTCGTAACCGCCAATTCGCTGGCCCTCGAGGAACACCTGGGGCGTGCTCTCGACTTCGTGATCGCGCTTGAAGGCCCGCTCCTCGGCCTCGTCGGCGAAGACATTGTCCTGGAACTCGACGTCCTGCTCCTCGAGCAGGGCCCGGGCCTTCTCGCCCCAAGGGCAGTCGGCCTTGCGAAACAGGCGATTGTCGCGGCTAGCTGACATGCGGGCCTCCACGGGTGTACCGGTCTGCCACAAGTTCAGACCAGTGACCGCAATGGGGCAAGCGCGCCCGGGCCGATCAGGCCTGACGCTGGAACTTCAGGTCCCAGACACCATGGCCGAGGCGCTCGCCGCGGCGTTCGAACTTGGTCACCGGGCGTTCCTCCGGGCGCGGCACGTACTGGCCGTCGGGCGCCAGATTGCAATAACCGGGCGCCTGGCTCAGCACCTCGAGCATGTGCTCGGCATAGGGCTGCCAGTCGGTGGCCATGTGCAGCACGCCGCCGATCTTCAGCTTCTGGCGCACCAGTTCGACAAACGCCGGCTGCACGATGCGGCGCTTGTTGTGCTTGGCCTTGTGCCAGGGATC
>JBFHKK010000589.1:0-1702 GCA_041595475.1 Pseudomonas sp.
GCTGATGCGCCACTGGGACATGCCGGATGAACTGATCAGCGCCCTGCGCTTCCAGCATGATCCAAACTACGCCGGCGACCACGCCGCCTACCCCAACCTGGTCTGCCTGGCCGTCGGCCTGCTGCGCAATCGCGGCATCGGCAACGGCCCGCCCGGGGAGATTCCGCAAGCCCTGTTCGATGCGCTGAAACTCAGTCGGGACAAGGCCGAGGAAGCGGTCGACACCGTGCTCAAGGCCGAAGCGGCGCTGCGCGAGCTGGCCGCCCAGTTCCAGCCGGCGCACTGAGCCCAGCCGGGGCCCCTTGCCGGCACGGCAGCACCATCCAACAAAACAAAAGGGGCCCGTCGGGCCCCTTCTGCTCATAGCAGGCCCCTAGGGCAAGTCGGCCCGGCGCTTGGCGAAGAGCTCAGGCAGCACCTGCACGCTGTTCTCCAGCAACTGGCTGATCACCGGTTGCTCGTAGAGCGCGGCATATTCGGTCAGCTGCTCGCTGGGTATCTGCCGGTAGGCATAGAGCATGAAGGACTCTACCGCCTTGGCACTGGAGATGCGCAGCGCCTCGGCCTGGGCGGTGGTCTGACTGCTCAGCGCCTGCTCATCGAGGGTTTCGCCGCGCGCCCTGAGCGCCAGCAACGCCTGGGTCTTGCCCACCTCGTAGCGCAGCAGGGTCGCCAGTGCGGTGGTGCGCGCTGCCGCATCCAGACGCCGCACCAGCGCCAGGCGTTCGGCCCGCGGCGGCCGTTCGGCGAGTTGGGCGCGGTAGGCCGCCAGGGCTTCGCCGCTCTCCTCGCCGACGGCCCGCTCGGCCGCGGTGAAGCGCAGCGCCAGCGGACTCTCCAGCAATTGCCGGGCCTGCTGCAGCTGGGCCTGGTCGAAGCGGCCGGCCAGACGCTTGGCCAGGTCCTGGCACAGGCGATCGGCCTCGAATAGCTGGCCCAGTCTCGATTGCTGCTCCGCCGTCATGCCGCGCTGCAGCAGCGGCAGACTCTGCTCGCAGAGCAGGCGAATGCCGGCCAATTCGAACACCGGGGCAAAGGCCGCGACCTGGGCCGGCTCGGCCCGCACCAGGCTGGCGGCGAACAGCAGCGGGAGAATAATCGATAGGCGCATAAGCGGGCTTCCAGATGGGCTCTGCGCAGCCTAGCCGCTGACGGGCGCGCCGACTAGAGGCGAGCCCGGACAGCGCGCTCAGGCGGCCTTCTGCTCGGAGGTCTTCTTCTTCGGCACCAGGTACTTGATCAGGCCCTGGAACCACAGCACCAGGCTCGGGTTGCCCTGGATCTGGATGTCCTTGCTCTGGATGCCCTGCATAAAGGCCAGCTGCTTGTTCTTCGCGTTCATGGTCGCGAAGCCGTAGGCGCCGTCCCTGAAGCCGAGGGCGAAGGCCGGCTCCGCGGCGGGGCCGCGCTTGCTGCTGATGCGCTGGTTGCTGACGATGAAGTGGCGGGCGATCTTGCCGTCCAGGGTGTGCAACTGGAAGACCATGTCACGGCCCTGCAACTGGGCCTGGAACTCTGGATTGTCACGGCTGGCCTTGGCCATCAGGCGACCCAGCATCCACAGGAGAAAACGAAATTTCATGCGCGCAGCCTCGGCGGGATAAAAATGGCGGCGCATTGTAGCGATTTGTCGGCGGCACTACAGCCAACCGAAAGCATGGTGTGACACCCGGCGCTTCCGAGGCAGGCGTGCGGAGCCCCC
>JBFHKK010000590.1:0-1701 GCA_041595475.1 Pseudomonas sp.
ACAGGGCCAGGGCGGCGCCGCGGGTCACGGCATTGTGCCGGCGCGCCTCCTCGCGCAGCGGCAACAGCAGTTCGCGGGCGCGGCGCAGGGTCAGCTGGGCGGTGGTCTGCATCTCCAGGATGCGCGCGTGGGTGCGCAGCAGCAGGTCGTCGTCGACCAGCTGGCCGAGGCGCTGCTGCTCGCCGAGCAGGCGCAGCAACACCTGCTCGACGCGCTGCACGCCCTGCTCGAAGGCGCCGTCGGCGGCCACCAGCTGGATCATCGGCTCGACGTACTCGTCCCAGGTGGCCAGCACCTCGGCGTAGCGCTGACGCAACGGGATCTGCCGATCCGAGGTCTTGGCTCGCTCGGCCACCGCGATCAGCGCCTGCTCGTCGTTGCCCAGTTTCTTCAGCACATCGCGCACGCGCATGTCGAGCAGGCGCAACTGGCGCGCCAGGTCGTGGGCATCGCGCTGCTCGAAGGCGTCCTGGATATAGCCGGCCAGGCGCTCCAGATGGCGCAGGTAGGCCTCGATCTCCAAACACAGGCCGAGGCGGTGCTCGCGGCGCAGGTAGGCGAGAAAGTCATGGATCTGGGCATTGAGCTCGAAGCGGTTGGGACTCTTGGCCACCGGCACCAGGATGTCCAGGCGGATCCACTGGTCGAGCAGGGCGGTGATATCCGCCGCCGTGCTGTCCGACAACTGGGCGGCCAGTTGATTGCGCAGCTCGACCAGGCTCAGGGTGCCGGCATCGAAGCGCTCGCAGAGCGGCTCGAGCAGCAGCCAGTGCTCGGCGAGGGCGCGCAGTACGCGTCTGGGGTCGATCATCGAAAGGCCCGGGCAATCGCAAAAAACGCCGATTGTACTGCATCGCTGCCCTTGCGCCGGAGTGCGAGGCGATGGGATGCCGGGCGGCCTTGCACCGGCCCGGCGACCGCGCAGCCGCTGCGGGCTTTCCGTGAGCCCGGATTCACGCCACAATTCTGCAATTGAGCGCCGCCAGCAGCCGGTGCTATCTGCCTGAGTCCCGCCGCAGCCAGGGCCGGACCGAGAGGAGTCGAGCATGAACAGCAGCGATCGCGTCATTATTTTCGATACCACCCTGCGCGACGGCGAGCAGAGCCCCGGTGCGTCCATGACCGGCGAGGAGAAACTGCGCATCGCCAAGGCCCTGGAGCGCCTGCGGGTTGATGTGATCGAGGCCGGTTTCGCCATCGCCAGCCCGGGCGATTTCGCCGCGGTCAAGGCGATCGCCGACAACATCAAGGACAGCACCGTGTGCAGCCTGTCGCGCGCGGTGGACGCCGATATCGAGCGCGCCGCCGAGGCGCTGGCCGGGGCCAACAGTGGGCGCATCCATACCTTTATCGCCACCAGCCCGATCCACATGCAGTACAAGCTGCGCATGCAGCCGGACCAGGTGGTCGAGCAGGCGGTGCGCGCGGTGAAGAAGGCCCGCAGCCTGTGCGGCGACGTGGAGTTCTCCTGCGAGGACGCCGGACGTTCGGAGATCGACTTCCTCTGCCGCATCATCGAGGCGGCCATCGACGCCGGTGCCCGCACCATCAACATCCCCGACACGGTCGGCTACGCCATCCCGCACCAGTTCGGCGAGACCATCCGCCAGTTGCTCGAGCGCATCCCCAACGCCGACAAGGCGGTGTTCTCGGTGCACTGCCACAACGACCTCGGCCTGGCGGTGGCCAACTCGCTGGCTG
>JBFHKK010000591.1:0-1689 GCA_041595475.1 Pseudomonas sp.
CAAGACCCCCCGCACGGAGGCGGTGGAGCGCGCCATGCATGTCCTGGAAAAGGTGAAGATCCCCGAGCAGGCCGACAAGTACCCCGGCCAGTTATCCGGCGGCCAGCAGCAACGCGTGGCCATCGCCCGAGCCCTGTGCATGAAGCCCAAGATCATGCTGTTCGACGAGCCGACCTCGGCGCTCGATCCGGAAATGGTCAAGGAAGTGCTCGACACCATGGTCAGCCTGGCCGAGGACGGCATGACCATGCTCTGCGTGACCCACGAGATGGGCTTCGCCCGCACCGTAGCCAATCGGGTGCTCTTCCTCGATCGCGGCGAGATCGTCGAGGAGGCCGATCCGGACACCTTCTTCACCAACCCGAAGAACGAGCGCACCCAGCTGTTTCTCAGCCAGATCTTGCACTGAGCGGCTACTGCACGGAAAAGGGAAAAGGGAGCCGTCGGCTCCCTTTTTCGCTGGTCCCTGGCCCCTTGTCGACGGGCGCTCAGTCACCCTGGCGCAGTCGGCGGCGAAAGGCGCCCGGGGTTTCCCCGCAGAGCAGCTTGAAGCGCTTGGCGAAGGCGGCGCGATCGGCATAGCCGACCTGGGCGGCTATCTGCTCCAGTGATCGCGTCGGGTCGCTCAGGGCCCGCTGGGCGGCCTCGATGCGCAGGCGCTGCAGATAGTCGTGGGGCGTCAGCCCGGTGCCGGCCTTGAAGCGGCGCAGCAGGGTGCGCGGCGAGCAGTGGGCTTGTTCCGCCAGACGGGCCAGGTCCAGGGGGGCGGCATGGTGGCGGCGCAGCCAGTCCAGCAAGGGCTGCAGGCGGCTGTCGCTGGGATTGCCGTGCGGCAGCAGGGGGGCGAAGCGCGATTGCTGCCCCCGCGCCCGCTCGAATACCAAGGCGTTGGCGACCTGCTGGGCCAGCTCCTCGCCGGCGTGCCAGGCGATCAGGTGCAGGCACAGATCGAGCCCGGCCTGGGCGCCGCCCGAGGTGAGCAGTTGGCCGTCGTGACAGACCAGTTGCTCGATATCCAGCCGGACCTGCGGAAAGCGTTGGCGAAAGGCCCCGGCCAGGGCCCAGTGGGTGGTCGCCCGGCGACCGTCGAGCAGGCCGGCGGCGCCGAGCAGAAAGGCGCTGCTGCACAGGCTGGCGATCTGCTGGCTGCGCGGGCGCTGCGCCAGCCAGGGGAGCAGCGCGGCATTGGCGGCGAGGTTGGCGTCGATGGCGCTGCCGGTGGCGGGCAACATCAGCAGTTCGGCGTCGGCGGCCAGTTCCAGGCCGCCATCCACCTCGATCCGGGCGAAGTCGAGTTGCACCGGCCGCCCATCCAGACTGAATCGGCGAGGCTTGAACAGCCGTGTTCTCGCCTGCCGATTGGCCAGGACGAAGGCGTCGTTGGCCAGGCTCAGGCTGGAGCAGAGGGTCTGCGGGCAGACGTAGAAGGCGATCTCGAGCATGGCAATTGTTGGCGAAAGGGGGTGGCGATTATGGACACAAAGATGGCATTGATGCCAATGGCGGCCGGCTCCATGCGCCTCCATACTGGGCATCTCCAAGTCCTGCGAGTCGCCCGCCATGAGCCACCCCAACGCCGCCCTCATCAGCCGTTTCTACCAGGCCTTCCAGGCCCTGGACGCCGAGACCATGGCCGCCTGCTACGCGCCCGAGGTCCGCTTCAGCGACCCGGTGTTCGAGGATTTGCGC
>JBFHKK010000592.1:0-1686 GCA_041595475.1 Pseudomonas sp.
GGCGAAGGGCAGGGTCAGCATGATCAGCAGCGCCTCGCTCATGCGTGAGAAACACAGGTAGAGCAGCACCAAGATGATGGCCAGGGTGGCCGGCACCACCAGCTTGAGTCGCGCATTGGCCCGCTCGAGGAACTCGAACTGGCCCGAGTAGCTCAGGCTGACGCCTGGCTGCAGGCGTACCTGCTGCTCGATGGCGGCGCGCAGGTCGGCCACCACCGAGGCCAGGTCGCGCCCGCGCACATCCACATAGACCCAGCCGGAGGGGCGCGCGTTCTCGCTCTTGAGCATCGGCGGGCCGTCGCTGACCGCGATGCGCGCCACGCTGCCCAGGGTGATCTGGCTGCCCTGGGCGGTGTAGATCGGCAGTTGCTCCAGGCGGCTCAGCGAATCGCGCCATTCGCGCGGGTAGCGCAGGCTGATGGGGACGCGCGCCAGGCCCTCGACAGTCTCGCCGATGGTCTCGCCGCCGATGGCGCCGGCGACTATGGCCTGCACCTCGGCGATGTTCAGGCCATGGCGCGCGGCCGCCTGGCGGTCGATGTCGATGTCGATGTAGCGCCCGCCGGTGAGGCGTTCGGCCAATGCCGAGCTGACCCCCGGCACCTGCTTGGCGACCTGCTCGATGGCCTGGGTGGTGGCGTCGATCTGCGCCAGGTCGTTGCCGGCGACCTTGACCCCGATCGGGCTCTTGATGCCGGTGGCGAGCATGTCGATGCGGTTGCGGATCGGCGGAATCCAGATATTGGTCAGCCCCGGTACCTGCACCACCCGATCCAGCTCCTCCACCAGTTTTTCCGGGGTCATGCCGGCGCGCCACTGCTCCCGTGGCTTGAAGGCGATGGTGGTCTCGAACATCTCCAGCGGCGCCGGGTCGGTGGCGGTCTCGGCGCGGCCGGCCTTGCCGAACACCCGCGCCACTTCCGGCACCGTCTTGATTAGCCGGTCGGTCTGTTGCAGCAGTTGCGCGGCTTTCTGCGCCGAGAGGCCGGGCAGGGCCGAGGGCATGTACAGCAGGTCGCCCTCGTCCAGCGGCGGCAGGAACTCGCCGCCCAGGCGCGACAGGGGCCAGAGGGCGCTGAGAAAGACCAGCAGGGCGATCAGCAGGGTGCTTCTGGGCCAGAGCAGCACCAGCTCCAGGGCCGGCTGGTAGAGACGGATCAGCGCGCGATTGAGCGGGTTGCGCGCCTCCTCGGGGATCCGCCCGCGAATCCAGTAGCCCATCAGCACCGGCACCAGGGTCACCGACAGCCCGGCGGCGGCCGCCATGGCGTAGGTCTTGGTGAAGGCCAGGGGGGCGAACAGCCGGCCTTCCTGGGCCTGCAGGGTGAACACCGGGATGAACGACAGGGTGATGATCAGCAGGCAGAAGAACAGCGCCGGGCCGACCTCCAGCGCCGCCTCGGTCATCACCTGCCAGTGCTGCTCGCCCTCGAGTTCCTGGCCGGGATGGACCTGGCGCCAGGCCTCGATCTTCTTGTGGGCGTTCTCAATCATCACCACCGCGGCGTCGACCATGGCGCCGATGGCGATGGCGATTCCGCCCAGCGACATGATGTTGGCGTTGATGCCCTGCTGCTGCATGACGATAAAGGCGATCAGCACCCCCAGCGGCAGCGAGACGATGGCCACCAGGGAGGAGCGCAGGTGCCAGAGGAACAGGGCGCAGACCAGGGCGACGACGATGAA
>JBFHKK010000593.1:0-1683 GCA_041595475.1 Pseudomonas sp.
CGCTGGCGGTGGTAGACCACGGTGAGCAGCGCCGCCAGGGCGAGAATGCCCATGCCCATGGCACTGAAGGCGTCGATCGGAGTCATCAGCAGCGGCCCGCCGATCTGCGGCAGGGGCCCCAAACCCATTGTCACCACCGCCAGCGCGGCGATCAGCAGCCAGGCCAGGTAACGCTGCAGGGAGCCGTTCTCCAGCAGCCCGGTCAGGCGCGAACAGACATGCACCAGCAGGTAGACGCCGCGTTCGAACAGCAGCCGCGCATCCAGGCTCGGCAGCCCGGCATACCAGCGAAACAGCGGCTGGCGGAAGGCGTAGACCAGGATGCCGCCGAACAGGGCGACGAAGCTCATCAGCAGCGGCAGGTTGAAGCCGTGCCAGATCGCCAGGCTGTATTCCGGCAGCGTTCCGCCGAGGCTGGCCGAGGCCGCCGCTGCCAGCAGCGGCGCCACCGTGTAGGCCGGCAGTATGCCGACCAGCAGGCAGAGGAACACCAGCACCTCCACCGGCACCTTCATGTAGCGCGGCGGCTCGTGGGGCGGATAGTGCGGCAGGTTGACTGGCTCGCCGTTGAAGAACACGTCATGGATGAAGCGTAGCGAGTAGGCCACCGAGAACACCCCGGCCAGGGTCGCCGCCGCCGGAATCAGCCAGTTGAAGCTGCCGAGCAGCTGCTGGTTGAGGGTCTCGCTGAAGAACATCTCCTTGCTCAAGAAACCGTTGAGCAAGGGCACCCCGGCCATCGCCGAGGCCGCCACCATCGCCAGCATGGCGGTGTGCGGCATGTACTTCCACATGCCGTTGATGCGGCGCATGTCGCGGCTGCCGGTTTCATGGTCGATGATCCCGGCGGCCATGAACAGCGAGGCCTTGAAGGTCGCGTGGTTGATGATGTGGAACACCGCCGCCACCGCGCTGAGCTGGGTATCCAGGCCGAACAGCAGAGTGATCAGACCCAGGTGGCTGATGGTCGAATAGGCCAGGAGACCCTTGAGATCATGCTGGAACAGGGCCATGGCGGCGCCGACCAGCATGGTCACCATGCCGGTCATGCTGACCAGGTAGAACCAGTATTCCGAGCCGGCCAGCGCCGGGTGCAGGCGCGCCAGCAGAAAGACCCCGGCCTTGACCATGGTCGCCGAATGCAGATAGGCGGACACCGGCGTAGGCGCGGCCATGGCGTGAGGCAGCCAGAAATGGAAGGGAAACTGCGCCGACTTGGTGAACACGCCCAGCAGCACCAGGGTCAGGGCCAGCGGATAGAGCTCGTGGGCGCGAATCGCGTAGCCGCTGGCCAGCACCCGCGACAACTCGAAGCTGCCGGCGATATGGCCGATCAGGAGAATGCCCGCAAGCAGCGCCAGGCCGCCGCCGCCGGTCACCGCCAGGGCCATACGCGCGCCCATGCGCGCATCGGTGCGACTGTTCCAGAAACCGATCAAGAGGAACGAGGACAGGCTGGTCAGCTCCCAGAACACCAGCATCAGCAGCAGGTTTTCCGACAAGACCACGCCGAGCATGGCGCCCATGAACAGCAGCAGGAAAGCGAAGAAGCGGCCCATGGGCTCCTTCTTCGACAGGTAGTAGCGGGCGTAGAGGATGACCAGCAGGCCGATGCCGAGAATCAGCAGGGCGAACAGAAAACCCAGGCCGTCCAGACGCAGGCTCAGGTTGAAGCCCAGGGTC
>JBFHKK010000594.1:0-1681 GCA_041595475.1 Pseudomonas sp.
CAGAAGTCGTCGACGGTGCTGACCCAGCCGAAGAAGGTTTCGATGTTGTACAGCGAGGCCTGCTGGACGAATTCCGGCCCGGCCTGATGGGTTGCGTCGGCCAGTACCACGCCGAAGTATTCGAGGAAGAAGCCGTCGCGCAGGGTGGATTCCACGCAGACGTTAGTGGCGATGCCGGTAAACACCAGATTGCGGATGCCACGGGCGCGCAGCAGGCTGTCGAAGGCGGTATTGAAGAAGCCGCTGTAGCGCGGTTTCGGCACCACAAGGTCGCCCGGCTGCGGCTGCAGGGCGTCGACCAGATCGTAGTCCCAGGTGCCCTTGGCCAGCAGCTTGCCCTGCAGTTCCGGGTTTTTGCGCATGGTCTTCAGTGCGTTCGACTTGTGCCAGTTCGGCGAGCCGGGGCCACCGGCCTCGGCGTACTCGCTGTCCCAGCCGTTCTGGAAGAAGATCACCTGCACACCGGCGGCGCGTGCCGCTTCGATGGCACGGGCGATCTGCTCGATCACTGGCCCGGTGCTGGAGACATCAAAGCCCGCCAGATCCAGATAGCCGCCCTTGGTGGAATAGGCGTTCTGCATGTCGACCACGATCAGCGCGGTCTCGCCGCTGTTCATCGCCAGCGACTCGGGGCGCGCAGGCAGGATGACGTCGGTCGGGTTGTTGCGTACCGGTGCGTGACCGACAACCGGTTTGGTCAGGCTGTTCATCACGCGCTCTCCAGCATCTCGTTAACGTGTTGGCGGCTCTTCATCAGCGGCTGGATCTTCTCGCCGAAGTCTTCGATGCCCTTGATGAAGTCGTCGAAGGTCAGCATCACGCCGCTGTTGCCGGGCACGGTGGCGACTTCGTCGAGCATGCGCGCAACGTTTTCGTAGGAGCCGACCAGCGTGCCCATGTTGATGTTCACGGCAGAGGTCGGATCGGCCATCTGGCGGATGTTGGTGTCGCCCTTGGATTTGGTATCGGCGGCGCCTTGCTCGCCGAGCCAGGCGATGGCTTCATGGTCGGCACCATCCTTGTAGTGCTCCCAGCGGGCGCGGGCGGCTTCGTCGGTCTCATCGGCGATGATCATGAACAGCGCGCAGGAGGTAACGTCGCGGCCGCTTTCCTCGGTGGCCTTGACCAGACGCTCGACGGTCGGGGCAAACGCGGTTGGGGTGTTTACGCCCTTGCCGAAGCAGAAGTTGTAGTCGGCGTACTTGGCAGTGAAGGCCATGCCGGCTTCGCTCTGACCGGCGCAGATGACCTTCATGTCGGCCTGTGGTTTGGGGCTGACGCGACAGTCGTCCATCTGGAAGTGCTCGCCCTTGAAGTCGCTGCGACCGGTGTTCCACAGATCGCGCAGCACGGTGGCGTACTCGCCGAGGTAGTCGTAGCGGTTGGCGAAGAACTCATCGCCGGGCCATAGGCCCATTTGGCTGTATTCCGGCTTCTGCCAGCCGGTCACCAGGTTGACGCCGAAGCGGCCGTTGGAGATCGAGTCGATGGTCGAGGCCATGCGCGCGACGATCGCCGGCGGCAGGGTCAGGGTGGCGGCGGTGGCGAACAGCTGGATGCGTTCTGTCACGGCGGCCAGACCGGCCATCAGGGTGAAGGATTCCAGGTTGTGTTCCCAGAATTCGGTCTCGCCGCCAAAACCGCGCAGCTTGATCATCGACAGGGCGAATTCGAAGCCGTA
>JBFHKK010000595.1:0-1676 GCA_041595475.1 Pseudomonas sp.
CACCACCAGCCGGCCACCGACTTCCAGAACCTCGAGAGCGGCCTCCAGACCGCGCTGCAGATCGCCCAGCTCGTTGTTGACATGAATGCGCATGGCCTGGAAGGCGCGGGTGGCCGGATGCTTGCCCTTCTCCCAGGCCGGATTGGCATCGGTCAGCACCTGAGCCAGATCGCCGGTGCGCTCGAAGGCGCGCTCGCTGCGGCGCTGCACCACGGCACGGGCCATGCGCTTGGCAAAGCGTTCCTCGCCATAGTCCTTGAATACCCGGGCGATCTCGTCCTCGCTGGCGCTGGCGATCCACTGCGCGGCGCTGAGGCCGCGGGCCGGGTCCATGCGCATGTCCAGCGGGCCATCATTGATGAAGCTGAAGCCACGTTCGGCGTCATCGAGCTGCGGTGAGGAGACGCCCAGATCGAGCAGCACGCCGGCGATGCGTCCGTTCAGGCCGCGGACCGCGCATTCCTCGCCGAGCTCGGCGAAACTGCGCTGCACAACGACGAAGCGGCCGTCTTCGGCCGCCAGCGCATTCCCCGTCGCGATCGCCAGGGGGTCCTTGTCGAACCCCAACAGGCGGCCCTGCGGCCCCAGCCTCTGAAGGATCAGGCGACTATGACCGCCGCGCCCGAAGGTGCCATCCAGGTAGCAGCCGTCGGCTTGCAGGGCGAGGCCGGCGACGGCCTCCTCGAGCAACACGGTGATGTGGCGAAAGCTGCTGGTCATGGTCACAGGATCAGGTCACGGAGTTCGTCGGATAGCGCACCCGGCTGCTTGATGGCCGCCAGATCGGCGTCCGCCACGGCATTCCAGGCATCTTCGTCCCACAGTTGAAACTTGTTGAGCTGGCCAACCAGCATCGCGCGCTTGTCCAGCTTGGCGTACTCACGCAGACGCGGCGGCACCAGGAAGCGGCCGCTGGCATCGAGTTCGAGGTCGACCGCGTTGCCGATCAGCAGACGCTGCAAGCGGCGATTCTCCTCGCGAAAGGACGCCAGCTCACGCAGCTTGTTCTCGATCTGCTCCCATTCGGGCAGGGGGTATACGCAAAGGCAGGGATCGACGGCATCGATGGTGACGATGAGCTGGCCGGCACAACGCGAAACGAGCTCGTCCCGATACCGGCTTGGCATCGCGAGTCGCCCCTTCGCATCGAGACTGATGGCGTTAGCTCCGCGAAACACGACTGCGCTTCCCCCCGAATTAGCTATCCCTGCCCAAAAAAACCCACTTCATGCCACTTCTCACCACTTGGGCACACTATAGGAACGCGCCCACCCCACCGTCAAGGCGGCCATCAGTGGAAAAATCCTTATAGAACGGCGATTTAGCTAATCAGGAAGGGGGTAGGACAGGGGTTTCAGGCGGGCTTTTCAGGATAAAAATCAGGCCAAGCAGCAGACTGAACTGCAAACTTAAAGTGATTTATTAAGAGTAAGATTTTTTTGATATAGCGAGGCGGGGGAAACGGCGGCAGATCAAGGATGAAAAAAGGAGGAGAGTCGATCTGTAAGCCGGGTTCTGTCGAGGACAGTCATTCCTCTACGACGTACATCACTGCACGCCTTTAGCAACCTACCCGGTTCCAGCGCGGGCCACGCCAATGGAACCCTATTTGGTCTTGCTCCGAGTGGGGTTTACCTAGCCACGGACTGTTACCAGCCGTGCGGTGCGCTCTTACC
>JBFHKK010000596.1:0-1669 GCA_041595475.1 Pseudomonas sp.
GCGCAGCGACAGGCCACGGTCACCCAGATAGCCATTGATCACCGCCAGTATTCCGGTCGCCAGTTCGTGTTTTTCCAGCCGGCGCCGGAAGTTGAGGATGGTGGTTTCGTCCGGGATGCGATCCAGGTCCAGCCCGGCAAACTGGCGCAGGATGGTGGTCTCGTACAGCGCCTCTTCCATGGCAGGATCGCTGTAGCCGAACCAGTTCTGCATCAGATGAATACGCAGCATGGCCAGCAGCGGATAGGCGGGGCGGCCGCCTTCACCCTTCGGGTAGTGCGGCTCGATCAGGGCAATCAGTCCCTTCCACGGCACCACCTGATCCATCTCGATCAGGAACAGTTCCTTGCGGGTTTGCTTGCGCTTGCCGGCGTACTCGGCGTCGGCGAAGGTCATCTGCTTCATCGGAAAACTCGACGGGTGGAATCCGGGTATTTTGCCAAAATCAGGAAGTCTTCTTCAGAGTTTCCCTAACAATAGGTATATGGACGCTCCCCACAAGCAGTGAGGAATCGCTTTTCAAGCCTGTCGTCAGCGCGGTTGCATTCGTATATCCGGCCTGTTGTGGGCTTTAATGCCCTGGCCACTCTGTAGTTCGCACAGCGGGGGCCAAGCGTTCAAACGATCACAGGGATCAGCATTGTTATCGGCCTTGTTCCGCTGCAGGACTCGCCTGTTCCGACAGTCTCGCCTCTCACCACAACCACATGAAAATCGTCATTCCCTCCTGATTACCGCCCGCCGTCAGGCGGGCCTGGCGCTCTGCCAGTCGCCACTGAAGCGTCGCTCGTGACACCAGACCGCCCAGCAGATACGGACCAGCTTGTTGGCCAGCGCCACCGCTGCCTTGTTATGGCCAATGCGCTCGGCCGTCGCCAAGGCCCATCGCTGCAGGGAGGTCAGGCGTTCGGGTGTGCGCGCCTGGCAACGCCTGGCCGCCAACAGGGCAGCGCGCGAGCCGTGGACCATCAAGGTGCGCACATAGACATTGCCCCGGCAGCTGATGCGCCCCAAGCGCCGTCGCAGGCCGCTGCTGTGTTCGTGCGGGGTCATGCCCAACCAGGCACTGAGTTGGCGCCCACTGGCAAAGCGCTCGGGCTGACCGACCGCGGCTTTCAGGGCGCTGGCGGTGAGCAGGCCGATGCCGCTGACCTCGTCGAGCTTGTGCACGATGGCGTCGTCGGCGTGCAGACGGGCCAGCTGCTGCTCGCACTCATGCATCGACTGCTCATACAAGCTGATCTCGGCCAGCACCACCTGCAGCGCGCCGCGCAAGGCGCCGACCTCCGGCCGCTCGACCAGCTCGCAGGCTTGGCGCAAAAAGGCCCGAGGACCGTCGGCGACATGAAAGCCTGCCTCGCGAAATATCCCGCGCAGCAGGTTGATGCGCTGCACCCGGGACTTCTTCCAGGCCTCGCGCATCTTGTGCAACTGCTGCAACTGCTGTTGCTCCAGGCTCTTCACCGGCACCGGGCGCATGCCCTGGCAACGCCCTGCCTCGAGGATCGCCTCGCAGTCGTTGCGATCGGTCTTGCTGCCTCGGCGGTAGGGCCGCACATAGCGCGGATGCAGCAGCATCACCCGATGGCCCAGCGACTGGGCGAAACGGCCCCAATAGTGCGCCGTGCCGCAAGCCTCCATCAGCCACTCGACCGGCTCAGCCTGCTCC
>JBFHKK010000597.1:0-1662 GCA_041595475.1 Pseudomonas sp.
CTTCGCGCGAATGGCCCGGGACCGCGGCGTGGACTTCATCAAGATCTACGACCAGATCCCGCGCACCGCCTACCTGGCGCTGGCCGACGAGGCCCGGCGGCTCGGCCTGCCGATCGCCGGCCATGTGCCGGTGGCGGTGCGGACCTCGGAGGCGGTGGCCGCCGGCCAGCGCAGCATCGAGCACTGCTGCGCCGGCAACCTGCTGGAGGAATGCTCGGCGCGCGAATCGGAACTGCGCCCGCGGGTGGTGGCCGAACTGGCCTCGCCGCAGCCCGACATGCTGCCGCTGATGCTGCAGATGGTGGCCAGCCACGATGCCCGCAAGTGCGCCGCGCTGCTGGCGCAGCTGGCCGCCGCCGGCACCTGGTTCACGCCGAATCTGATGGCGGCGCCGCTGCCGCAGGAGCTGCCCGCGCAATGGGCCGAGGACCCTCGCCTGGACTATCTGCCCCGGGAGGAACGGGCCTACTTCGCCCTGGCCCGGGACGAGCACGCCGCGATGATGGGCGATATCCGGGCCCAGGCGCCCTACACCCGCTGGACGCGCCAGATGGTCGGCCGGATGCAGCGGGCCGGGGTGCGGCTGCTCGCCGGCTCGGATGCGGGCACCCCGGGCGCCTACTGGGGCTTTGCCCTGCACGAGGAACTGGAACGTCTGGTCGGGGCCGGCCTGAGCCCGGCCGAAGCCTTGCGCGCGGCCACCGAAGGGCCCGCCGAATTTCTCGGCCTTGGCCACACACTGGGCAGCATCGAGGCGGGCAAGACGGCGGATCTGGTGCTGCTGGGCGCGAACCCGCTGGAGGCCATCGGCCACACCCGGCGGATCATCGCCGTGGTGGCCCGGGGCCGCCTCTACGACCGTCCGGCGCTGGATGCGCTGCTGGACGCCGCCCGGCGCGCGGCCCGGGAGTCATTCCAGGCCGGGCCTCAGCCCTCGCTGCGGCCGTAAACGTCCTCGAAGCGCACGATGTCGTCCTCGCCCAGATAGGAGCCGGTCTGCACCTCGATCAGCTCCAGCGGGATGTTGCCGGGGTTCTCCAGGCGGTGGGCCTTGCCCAGCGGGATGTAGGTGGACTGGTCCTCCGACAGCAGGAAGGATTTGCCGTCGCAGGTCACCTTGGCCGTGCCCTTGACCACGATCCAGTGCTCGGCCCGGTGGTGGTGCATCTGCAGGGACAGCTTCTCGCCCGGCTTCACGATGATGCGCTTGACCTGATGGCGGGCGCCCTCGTCCACCCCCTCGTAGGAGCCCCAGGGCCGGTAGACCTTGGGGTGGTGCTCGGCCTCCGGGCGGCCGGCCCGGTTCAGCTGCGCGACCACCGCCTTGACCTCCTGCACCCGGTCGGCGCGCGAGACCAGCACCGCGTCCTTGGTCTCGACGATCACCGCATCCTCCATGCCGACCACCGCCACCAGGCGATGCTCGGAGCGCACCGTGCAGTTCCGCGAGTCATGCGCGATCACATCGCCATGGACCACATTGCCGTCGGCGTCGGCCGCATCGACCTCGGCCATGAAGGTCCAGGCGCCGACATCGTTCCAGCCGCAGTCCAGCGGCACCACGGCCGCCTTTGCAGTCTTCTCCATCACCGCGTAGTCGATGGAATCCGCCGGGCAGGCAGCAAAGGCGGCCGCGTCCAGGCGCAGGACCTGGCCGTCCTC
>JBFHKK010000598.1:0-1660 GCA_041595475.1 Pseudomonas sp.
CGCATGCGCTGGGCGACATTGGCGGCCTTATCGAGGTCGGTGTCGGGCAGGACGACGAAGAACTCCTCGCCGCCGAGGCGGCCGACCAGGTCGACCGGGCGCGAGCACTTGGTCAGCACCTCGGCGGTCAGCTTGATGGCCTCGTCGCCCATCACGTGGCCGAAGCGGTCATTGACCGACTTGAAGTGGTCGATGTCGATCATGATGCAGCTCAGTTCGCTGCCCTCGGAATTCGCCTCGGCGAACAGGGTGTTGAGGCCCTGGATCAGCGAGCGGCGGTTGAGCGCACCGGTCAGCGGGTCGCGGGTGGCCAGCACCTTGAGCTCCTGATTCTGCCGGCTGATCTCGTCCTGGCTTTGCTCGAGGCTGAGCAGGGTGCGCTGCAGCTCTTGGTTCTTGAGCTCGGTCTCGGTGATGTCGTTGAGGGTGATGATGGCCCCGCGCAGGCGACCCTCGGTGGCGGCGATCGGCGAGGCCTTGACGTTGAAGGTGTAGCTCTGGCCGCTGCCGTTCTTCAGCTTCAGGGTGGCGCTGGCCGCGTCACGCCTTTGCACCAGAACGCCGTGCCAGGGCAGATCCTGCGTCTTGCCTTCGGCCAGCGGCACCCAGGCCAGCTCGCTCAGGCGCTTGCCCAGCAGCTGCGCGGGCATGGTGTTCATGCGGTCGGCGAAGGCGGCATTGGCGAACACGATGGAGCCCTTGCGGTCGACGATGAGCAGGCCCTCGGAGAGGGTATTGAGCGCGTTGCTGACCCGCTCGGGAATGACCTCGTCGGGATTGAGTTCGCGCAGCGCCCGCTTGAGGAACAGCAGGTAGGCGAAAAAGCCGAACACGGCGGTGTACAGGAGGGTGTTGAGCAGGGAACTCTGCAGCGACAGGATACCGCTGGCGCCGCCCAGCTCGGTGAAGGCGATCTCCACTGTGCCCCAGGGGCGCTGGCTCTGAAAGATGGGCACCTTGACCTGGGTGACCGTGGATTTCTCGCCGGCGCCGAGGGTCCAGCGCTTGCCGTGCTCGCCGAACTCGGCCAGCAGCACGCCATCGGCGCCGCGCAGCGCGGCGGAAAGAATGCCTTCGTTGCGCTCGACCATTGCCTGGATGATTTCCTTGCCGCTGGACAGGCGATCGCGGCTGATTTCACTGGAGAGCTGGATCGCCAGCGATTCGGCCACCACCTTGCGTGACTGCAGTTCGGCATGACGGGTGTCCGGCATCAGCCCCAGCAGATCGGCGACCAGCAGCAGCGAGAGGGTCAGCACCATCAAACTCAGGCTGATGCGCGTCAGCGGGGTGATCAGAAACTTCTTCATCGTCTGGGTCCTTCCGCGCAGTCGTGCGTGTCCGTTTCGAAGAGCAGCTCGGCCTTGTCCTGGCCCTTGGCAGGAGTCGTCTTGGCGGGCTCGCCGGCGCTGGTCGAGGTGCCGCTGCCGAGAATCGGCAGCGGGTCGAACTGGCGCCACAGCGGGATGGCCGCGAGGAAGCTGGCCATCAGGGTGCCGGTGCGCAGGATCCAGCCGATGAAGCCCGCGGTCAGGCTGACGCTGACGCCGACCATGGCCTCGGTCCTGAGCTGGGTCTGCTGGCTGTGCGCTTCGGCCAGTTCCTCGAACTCGCGCTGCATCTGGTCGAGCGCCTGGGCCAAGGCGGGATTATCGATCAC
>JBFHKK010000599.1:0-1659 GCA_041595475.1 Pseudomonas sp.
CAGCGAGCACAACGCGATTTTTCAATGCCTGCCGGGCGACTACGCCAGGGGGCTGCAGCGGGTCGGTGTGCGGCGCATCCTCCTGACCGCCTCAGGCGGGCCCTTCCGCCAGCTGAGCCAGGCCCAGTTGCACGAGGTGAGTCCCGAGCAGGCCTGCGCTCACCCCAACTGGTCGATGGGGCGCAAGATCTCGGTCGATTCGGCCAGCATGATGAACAAAGGCCTGGAACTGATCGAGGCCTGCTGGCTGTTCGATGCCACGCCGGCGCAGATCGAGGTGGTGGTGCATCCGCAGAGCGTGATTCATTCGCTGGTCGACTATGTCGACGGCTCGGTGCTCGCCCAGCTGGGTAATCCGGATATGCGTACGCCCATCAGTCACGCCCTGGCCTGGCCGCAGCGGATCGATTCGGGGGTGGCCCCCTTGGACCTTTTCGCCATCGCCCGGCTGGATTTCGAGGCGCCGGACGAGCAGCGCTTTCCCTGTCTGCGCCTGGCCCGGCAGGCCGCCGAGGCCGCGGGCACCGCGCCGGCCATGCTCAATGCGGCCAACGAGGTGGCGGTGGCGGCCTTTCTCGAGCGGCGCATTCGTTTTCCCGAAATTGCCGCCATCATCGAGCGCGTGCTGAACGCCGAGGCGGTGAGCGCGGTCGAAAGTCTCGAAACTGTTGTGGAAGCCGACCGGCGGGCCCGCAAGATCGCCCTTCGCGACCTGAGCGCTCGGCTGTAGCAGGCGCGGAGAAAGCATAATGAGTGCGTTGTACATGCTGGTCGGAACCCTGGTGGCGCTGGGAGTGCTGGTGACCTTTCACGAGTTCGGGCATTTCTGGGTGGCCCGCCGCTGCGGGGTCAAGGTGCTGCGCTTCTCCATCGGTTTCGGCACGCCTTTGCTGCGCTGGCACGACCGCCAGGGCACCGAGTTCGTGATCGCCGCCATACCCCTGGGCGGCTACGTCAAGATGCTCGATGAGCGCGAGACCGAGGTGGCGCCGGCGCTCCTCGATCAGGCGTTCAACCGCAAGAGCGTGGCCCAGCGCACCGCCATAGTGGCCGCCGGCCCCCTGGCCAACTTCCTGCTGGCGCTGCTGTTCTTCTGGTTGGTGGCCATGCTCGGCAGCCTGCAGGTGCGACCGGTGATCGGCGCGGTGGAGGCGGGCAGTCCGGCCGCCGAGGCGGGGCTGCAGCCGGGTCAGGAGATAGTGGCGGTCGACGGTGAGCCAACGACCGGCTGGTCGGCAGTCAACCTGCAGCTGATCAGGCGCCTGGGCGAGAGCGGTGTGCTGGAGCTCAGCGTGCGCGAGGAGGGCAGTGCGGTGGCCGACTCGCGCCAGATCGCCCTGCAGGACTGGCTGAAGGGCGTGGATGCGCCCAATCCGATCGATTCGCTGGGCATAGCGCCGTGGCGGCCGGTGCTTCAGCCGGTGCTGGCCCAGTTGGATCCGCAGGGCCCCGCCCATGCCGCCGGCCTGCAGTTGGGCGATCGCATCCTCGCGCTCGATGGCCAGCCCGTCGAGCACTGGCAGCAACTGGTCGATCAGGTGCGGGCGCGCCCGGGGGCGTCGGTCGAGCTGTTGCTCGAACGTCTGGGCCGGCAGCTGGAGCTGCCGGTGACGCTGGCGGCACGGGAGGGCCAGGGCGGCCTTATCGGCTATCTGGGCG
>JBFHKK010000600.1:0-1656 GCA_041595475.1 Pseudomonas sp.
CCTCGACATTCAGCGACATGCCGTTGCTCGCCGGCACCGCCTCGCCGTCCACGCTCAGCAGGCGCCAGGCGTAGGCCTCGGGACAGAAGCGGTTGGCCGCGCGCAGGGGTTCGATGGCCGCCATCAGGCCCATCATGGAAAAGCCGGGGAGCAGGAGAAAGCAGAAAATCTTCGGCATGCACGGGCTCGACGGGGGGGAGAGCGCTTGACTAAAGGCCAAGGGGCCGCCGCCTGCAAGTAGATCGTCGCTCTGGTTCAACTGCTGGTCGTTCTGGTGCGTTTTTCCGCGAGCCGCACTGCGTACCTTGAGCTCATCGGGTCTTCGCTGCCCGCACCGGGCGCGGCGCCTAGCCGCGCCGACAGAACAACAAGGACAACGCCGCAAGGCTCATACGAGGGTCTACTCCATGAAGCATCTCACGCTCGCCGCCGGCATCTGCCTGGCCTCCCTGTGCAGCGGCTCGCTGCTGGCCGCCGAAGACGCCAGCTGCCAGAAGGCCCGCATCGGTCTGGTCGGCTGGACCGACGTGGTCGCCACCACTGCCGTGGCCAGTACCCTGCTCGAAGGCCTCGGCTACCAGACGACGCAGACCCAGGCCTCGCAGCAGATCATCTTCTCCGGCATCGGCAAGAAGCAGGTGGATTTCTTCCTCGGCTACTGGAAGCCGCTGATGGACGACAACATCAAGCCGTTCCAGGCCAAGGGCGAGGTCAAGGTGCTCGCCGAGCCGGGCCTGGCCGACGGCATCTCCAGTTTGGCGGTGCCCACCTACCTGGCCGAGGCCGGCCTCAGGACCTTCGCCGACATCGTCAGGTTCAAGGACCAGCTTGACGGCAAGATCTACGGCATAGACCCGGGCACCGGCGCCAACATCAGCATCCAGAAGATGATCGATGCCAACCAGTTCGGCCTCGGCGAGTTCAAGCTGATCGAGTCGAGCGAGGCGGCCATGCTGGCGGCGGTCAATCGCGCGGTGAAGGCCAAGAAGCCGGTGGTGTTCTTCGGCTGGAAGCCGCACCCGATGAACATCAAGATGGACCTCACCTACCTGACCGGCAGCGAGGATGTCTTCGGTCCTGAAGAAGGCCTGGCCACCGTCTGGACGGTGGTCGACCCGGACTACCCGCAGCGCTGTCCCAATGTCGGCCGGCTGCTGGATAACCTGCGCTTCAGCGCCGCCCAGGAAAGCCAGCTGATGGAGCCGATCATGGCCCGCGAGGACGCCAAGGCCGTGGCGCGCCAGTGGCTCAAGGACAACCCGCAGGAGCTCAGCCGCCTGCTGGCCGGGGTCAGCACCTACGACGGCCAGGACGGCGTCGCCGCGCTGCAGGCCGCCCTGCAGTAACCCGGCATCGCCCAGGCGAGCGCCCCCTTAGCCAATAGCCGCGCCCCCTTCGCGGGGGGCAGCGGCCCCACTCGCGCGCACTTCACGGAACTACACGCCATGAACTACGAAGTCATAGTCACCTGTGCCGTCACCGGCGCCGGCGACACCGTCGGCAAGCACCCGGCTATCCCGGTCACCCCCAAGCAGATCGCCGACGCCGCCATCGAGGCAGCCAAGGCCGGCGCCACCGTGGCCCACTGCCATGTGCGCGACCCCAAGACCGGCAAGCCTAGCCGCGATGTCGAGCTGTACCGCGAGGTGGTCGAGC
>JBFHKK010000601.1:0-1642 GCA_041595475.1 Pseudomonas sp.
AAGCGCGATGCCATCCACTTCGCCTGGGAATTCCTCACCTCGGACAAGTGGCTGAAGCTGCCCAAGGACAGGCTCTGGGTGACCGTCTACGCCAGCGACGACGAGGCCTACGACATCTGGACCCAGGAAGTCGGGGTGCCGGCCGCGCGCATGGTGCGTATCGGCGACAACAAGGGCGCGCCCTATGCCTCGGACAACTTCTGGGCGATGGGCGATACCGGTCCCTGCGGCCCCTGCACCGAGATCTTCTTCGACCACGGCCCGGACGTGGCTGGCGGCCCGCCCGGCAGTCCGGACGAGGACGGCGACCGCTATATCGAGATCTGGAACAACGTGTTCATGCAGTTCAACCGCACCGCCGACGGCGTGATGCACCCGCTGCCGGCGCCGAGCGTGGACACCGGCATGGGCCTGGAACGCATCAGCGCGGTGCTGCAGCATGTGCATTCGAACTACCAGATCGACCTGTTCCAGCAGCTGCTCGATGCGGCTGCCGAGGCGATCGGCTGCGCCAACGACGGCCAGGCTTCGCTCAAGGTGGTGGCCGATCACATCCGTTCCTGCAGCTTCCTGATCGCCGATGGCGTCACGCCCTCCAACGAGGGCCGTGGCTACGTGCTGCGCCGCATCATTCGCCGCGCCTGCCGCCACGGCAACAAGCTGGGCGCCAAGGGCAGCTTCTTCTACCGCATAGTCGCCGCCCTGGTGGCCGAGATGGGCGAGGCCTTCCCCGAACTCAAGCAGCAGCAGGCGCATATCGAGCGGGTGCTCAAGGGCGAGGAGGAGCAGTTCGCCAAGACCCTGGAGCAGGGCCTGAAGATCCTCGAGCAGGACCTGGTCGGCCTCAAGGGCAAGATGATTCCGGGTGAAACCCTGTTCAAGCTCTACGACACCTACGGCTTTCCGGTCGACCTCACCGCCGATATCGCCCGTGAGCGCGGCCTGAGCATCGACGAGGCCGGGTTCGAGCGCGAGATGGAAGGCCAGCGCCAGCGCGCCCGCGCCTCCAGCGCCTTCGGCATGGACTACAACAGCCTGGTCAAGGTGGAAAGCGATACCCAGTTCACCGGCTACGTCTGCACCGCCGACCAGGGCCGCGTGGTCGCCCTGTTCAAGGACGGCGCGGCGGTCGAGCAGCTGGGCGAGGGCGAGGAGGGCGTGGTGGTGCTGGACCAGACCCCCTTCTATGCCGAGTCCGGCGGTCAGGTCGGCGACTGCGGTTTCCTCGCCGGGCAAGGTGTGCACTTCGATGTGCGCGACACCACCAAGGCCGGCGGCGCCTTCCTGCATCACGGTATCGTCGGCAGTGGCAGCCTCACAGTCGGTAGCCAGGTGACCGCCCAGGTCGACGCCACTGTGCGCCAGGCCACCGCGCTGAATCATTCGGCCACCCACCTGCTGCATGCGGCCCTGCGCCTGGTGCTCGGCGAGCATGTGCAGCAGAAGGGCTCGCTGGTCGACAGCCAGCGCCTGCGCTTCGACTTCAGCCACTTCGAGGCGCTGACTGCGGCCCAGGTGCGCGCCCTCGAGGACATGGTCAATGGCGAGATTCGCAAGAACAGCGCGGTGGAAACCGAAGAAACCGATATCGATACCGCCAAGGCCAAGGGCGCCGCGGCGCTGTTCGGCGAGAAATACGGTG
>JBFHKK010000602.1:0-1635 GCA_041595475.1 Pseudomonas sp.
CCGACCCGCACCCCGTAGGCCATGCCGAGAAAGATCAGCCAGGCAAACAGGTAGGTCACGAGCTCGAGCGCCCAGACGAAACTGTAGTTGAAGACATAACGCGCGACCACCTGCATGAAGGTGATCACGGTCATGACCGCGAGGAGGGTGGCGATCAGCCACTCCTCCAGCCGGTGCAGCCAGTTCATCGCCGGGCTCTCGAGCGCGCGGGGCCAGGCAACTTACATGCTCGCTTTTTGCGCGGCTTCGATCAGGTCCTTGCCGATTCCCGGCTCGAACTTCTTCCAGACCGGCTCCATGGCCTTGCGCCACGCGGCGACGTCTTCCTTGGACAGCTCCTGGATCTTCGCCTTGCCGGCCTCGACGATCTTCTTGCGATCGGCTTCGTTGATGTCGGATGCGAGCTTGTTCGCAAAGGCGGTCGCTTCGGCCATCGCTTCCGACAGACCCTTGCGGATGTCGGCGGGCAGCCCGTCCCACCACTTCGAGTTCGTGACGACCATGTACTCGACCACGCCGTGGTTGGTCTGCGCGATCGTGTTCTGAACCTCGAAGAACTTCTGCGAGTAGATGTTCGACCAGGTGTTCTCCTGCCCGTCGACGACGCCTGTCTGCAGCGCCTGGTAGACCTCGGCGAAGGCCATCTTCTGCGGATTGGAGCCGACCGCCCTGAACTGGGCCTCGAGAACGTCCGACGCCTGGATCCTGAACTTCAGGCCCTTGACGTCCTCAGGGCGCTTGAGTTGCGGCTTGTTGGTCGACAGCTGCTTCATGCCGTTGTGCCAGTACGCGACACCCTTGAGGCCTTTGGAGGTCATCGAGTCGAGCAGCGCCTGGCCTTGCGGCGTGGCCTGGAACTTGTCGAGCGCTTCGGTGCTGTCGAACATGAACGGCAGGTCGAAGACCTGCAGCTTCTTCGTGTAGCGGTCGAACTTCGACAGCGACGGCGCGATCAGCTGCACGTCGCCGAGCAGCACCGCTTCCATCTCCTTGGCATCACCAAACAGCTGCGAACTCGGGAACACCTGCACTTCGACTTTCCCGGGCAGTTTCTTCTCGGCCAGCTCCTTGAACTTCAGGGCGCCCTGGCCCTTCGGGGTGTTTTCCGCGACCACGTGGCTGAACTTGATGACGATCGGTGCCTGGGCATATGCGGTGAACGGCATGGCCAAGGCTCCAGCCATGACCCCGACCGTAAACAGGACATGGCGACGCAGACGACTTGCACGCTTCATTTCGTGTCTCCTCTATTTGGGAATCTTGACCGGCGCGGGCGGCCGGCCGTTAGGTGAAACTTTCTAACGCAATAGTCCGCGAATCGGTTGATCCCGCGCAAGTAAACGTCGCCTTACGGCCGTCCGACAATGCCATCAATACGTACGGGTAACCGAGCTTCGAGGCTCAGTAGCGCCCGTGCTGCTTGTAAATGTAGTTCGTCAGTTCGCTTTGCTGCATGTAGAGCTGGCGCTGGATGTCGTGCACGGCGCGGACAATCGCCCGCATGACCCGGTAGACGAGCAGCGGGTCGTCCTCGACCAGAACCGCCTCGAGCTTCTCGCGCTCCAGGCCCAGCACGCGCGTCTGAGCCAGCCCCACCAGCGAAGCGTAGCGGCGGCTGCCGTCGAGCCACGACAG
>JBFHKK010000603.1:0-1633 GCA_041595475.1 Pseudomonas sp.
ATCGATTACGCCAAGGTGCACAAGGCGATTCTCTCCGGCCTGCTCAGCCAGATCGGCCAGAAGACCGAGGACGGCGACTACCTCGGCGCGCGCCAGCGGCGTTTCTGGGTCCATCCCTCCTCGGGGCTGGGGCGCAAGCGTCCGCAGTGGATCATGACCGCCGAGCTGGTCGAGACCAGCAAGCTGTTCGCGCGCATGGTGGCCAAGATCGAGCCGGACTGGATCGAGCCGCTGGCCGGCCACCTGATCAAGAAGAACCACCTGGAACCGCACTGGGAGAAGAAGCGCGGCCAGGTGGTGGCCTACGAGCAGATCAGCCTGTACGGGCTGATTGTGGTCGGCCGCCGGCCGGTGCACTACGGCCCCATCGACCCCGTGGTGTCCCGCGAGCTGTTTATCCGCGAGGGCCTGGTCGGCGGCGAGATGCATTCCCGCGCGCGCTGCCTGGCGGCCAACCGCCAGCTGCTGGAGAAGCTCGACGAGCTGGAGGCCAAGGCGCGCCGGCGCGACATCCTCGCCGACGAGCAGACCCTGTTCGCCTATTACGAGGCGCGCCTGCCGGCGGAGATCTACCAGACCGCCAGCTTCGACAGCTGGTACAAGCGTGAGAGCGCCAAAGACCCGCAACTGCTGATCATGCGCGAGGAGGATGTGCTGGCCCGTGACGCCCGCGAGGTCACCGCCGCCCAGTACCCGGACAGCCTGCGCCTGGGCGAGCTGCAACTGCCGCTGTCCTACCACTTCGAGCCCAACCACCCGCGCGACGGGGTGACCCTGCGGGTGCCTGCGCCGCTGCTGCCGCAGCTGCCGGCCGAGCGTCTGCAGTGGCTGGTGCCGGGCCTGCTGGAGGCCAAGTGCATGGCCCTGGTGCGTGGGCTGCCCAAGGCGCTGCGCAAGAACTTCGTGCCGGTGCCGGATTTCGTCGGCGCCGCCCTGGCCAAGATCGGCTTCGCCGTCGGCAGCCTGCCCGAGGCCCTGGGCCGCGAGCTGCTGCGCATGACCGGCGTGCGCGTGCCGGAGGAGGCCTGGGCCGAGTCCGATGCGCAGCTGGAACACCACCTGCGGATGAACATCGAGGTGGTCGACAGCCAGGGCAAGCCGCTCGGCGAAGGCCGTGACCTGGCCGAGCTGTGCGCGCGCTTCAGCGCCGCCAGCCAGGCGGCCCTGGCCATCCCGCAAACCGACAAGGCGCCGAAGGCGGTGGAGGCCAAGGCCTTCACCCAGGTCGCCGAGAAGGCTCAGCAGCAAATCGCCGGTCTGTCGATGACGGTCTACCCGGCGCTGGTCGAGGAGGGCGGGGTGGTCAAGGAGGGTCGCTTCCCGACCCAGGCCGAGGCCGAGTACCAGCATCGCCGCGCCTTGCAGCGCCTGCTGTTGCAGCAACTGGCCGAGCAGGCCAAGTTCCTCCGCGGCAAGCTGCCGGGGCTGACCGAGCTGGGCCTGCTGCACCGCGAGATCGGCCGGATCGAGGCGCTGGTCGAGGACATCCTGCTGGCCAGCCTGGACGCCTGCATCCTCGAGGGCGAAGCCAGCCTGCCGCGCGACGGCGCCGCCCTGGCCGCCCTAGCCGAGCGCAAGCGCGGCGACTGGACCGCCCAGGCCGAGCGACTGGCCCGCCTGACCCTGGAAATCC
>JBFHKK010000604.1:0-1632 GCA_041595475.1 Pseudomonas sp.
ATTTCCGAGCGCGACCTCTTTGCCCTGCAGCGGGTCGACCTGGTGCACCTGGCACGCACCATCCGCCACGCCGGGCGGATCGAGAGCCTGGCGGCGCTGCGCCACGACATCAGCCAGCTGGTCGAGCGCATGCTCGCCCACGGTGCCAGCGCGACCCAGATCACCCAGCTGATCACCCAGCTCAACGACCACACCGCCTGCCGGGTGATCGAACTGACCCTGGACGAGCTGGGCGACCCGGGGATTCCCTTCACCTGGCTGTGCTTTGGCAGCGAGGGTCGCCGCGAGCAGGCCCTGCACACCGATCAGGACAACGGCATCCTGTTCGAGGCCAAAGACAAGAGCGAGGCCGCCGAGATACGCCGGCGCCTGCTGCCGCTGGCCGCCGAGATCAATCGGCGCCTGGCCAAATGCGGCTTCAGTTTGTGCAAGGGCAACATCATGGCCGGCAATCCCGAGCTGTGCCTGTCGCGCCAGGAATGGTCGCGGCGCTTCGCCGGTTTCATCGAGGAGGCGACCCCGGAGCATCTGCTGGCCTCGAGCATCTACTTCGACATGCGCGTGGTCTGGGGCCCCGACGAAGGCTGCGCGCAGCTGCGCGAGGAGCTGCTGCGGCGCATCCAGGGCAACAGCCTGTTCCAGCGCCTGATGGCCGAGAACGCGCTGCGCCAGCGCCCGCCGATCGGCCTGCTGCGCGACTTCGTGGTGGCGCGCAAGGGTGCCGAGAAGGACACCCTGGACCTCAAGGTGCAGGGCCTGACCCCCTTCGTCGACGCCGCTCGCCTGCTGGCCCTGGCCCATGGCATCGCGACCTGCAACACCCTCGAGCGCCTGCGCGAGCTGATCGACCAGGGCGTGCTGGAGAAACAGGACGGCGCCGCCTACGAGGAGGCCTACCACTTCATCCAGCAGACCCGTTTGCAGCTGCACCAACTGCAGGCCCAGCAGGGCCTGGCCTATTCCAACCGCCTCGACCCGGACAGTCTCAATCAGTTGGACAGGCGCATCCTGCGCGAAGCCTTTCGCCAGGCCCAGCGCCTGCAGAGCAGCCTGGCGCTGCGGTATCAGCTGTGAGTCACTGGCGTTGGCTGAGCGGCCGCGGCCCGTCCCTGGACGCCGCGCAACTTCAGCGCCGCGCCGCGTTGGCGCCGGCGGCGGCGCTGGATGAGCGGCCGCTGGCCGCCCAGCGCTTGGTGGTGCTGGACCTGGAAACCAGCGGCCTGGATCTGCGCCGCGACCGGGTGCTGGCGATAGGCGCGGTGGTGATCGAGCAGGGCGTCATCGACCTCGGCCAGCAGTTCGAGTGCACCCTGCAGTGCCCGGACCGCCCCCTGGGCGCCAGTGTGCTGATTCACGGCCTGGCGCCCAGCGTCATCGCCGCCGGCGAAGAGCCGGCCGACGCCCTGCTGGCGTTCATGGAATTTCTCGGCGACAGCCCGTTGCTGGCCTTCCACGCCGCCTTCGACCAGCGCATGCTGACCCGCGCCCTCAAGCAGGTGCTCGACCTGCCGTTGCGCCACCGATTCTTCGATGTCGCCGAGCTGGCGCCGCTGCTGTGTCCCCAGGCCCAGGTCGGCCGCGGCGGCCTGGATGACTGGGCCAGTCACTTCGGCCTGCAGGTGCAGCAGCGCC
>JBFHKK010000605.1:0-1632 GCA_041595475.1 Pseudomonas sp.
CGACCCGCTGCTGGCCGATGGCAAGGTGGAATACGTCGGCCTGGTGGTGCTGGCGGTGGCCGCCGACAGCCTGGAAACCGCTCGCAAGGCGGCCATGGCCGCCATCGTCGAGTACGAGGACCTGGAACCGGTACTGGATGTGGTCGAGGCCCTGCACAAGAAGCACTTCGTGCTGGACAGCCACACCCACCGCATCGGCGACTCGGCCAGCAGCCTGGCCGGCGCCAAGCATCGCCTCAAGGGCAGCCTGCATATCGGCGGCCAGGAGCACTTCTACCTGGAAACCCAGATTTCCTCGGTCATGCCCACCGAAGATGGCGGCATGCTGGTTTACACCTCGACGCAGAACGCCACCGAGGTGCAGAAGCTGGTGGCCGAGGTGCTCGGCGTGCCGATGCACAAGATCGTCATCGACATGCGCCGCATGGGCGGCGGCTTCGGCGGCAAGGAAACCCAGGCCGCCGGCCCCGCCTGCCTCTGTGCGGTGATCGCCCATCTGACCGGGCGGCCGACCAAGATGCGCCTGCCGCGCGTCGAAGACATGACCATGACCGGCAAGCGTCACCCCTTCTATGTCGAGTACGACGTCGGCTTCGATGACGATGGCCTGCTGCAGGGCATCGAGATGGACCTGGCTGGCAACTGCGGCTATTCGCCGGACCTGTCCGGCTCCATCGTCGACCGCGCCATGTTCCACTCGGACAATGCCTACTACCTGGGCAACGCCACCATCAACGGCCATCGCTGCAAGACCAACACCGCCTCAAACACCGCCTACCGCGGCTTCGGCGGCCCCCAGGGCATGCTCGCCATCGAGGAAGTGATGGACGCCGTGGCTCGCCACCTGGGCAAGGACCCGCTGCAGGTGCGCAAGACCAACTACTACGGCAAGACCGAGCGCAACGTCACCCACTATCACCAGACGGTGGAACACAACGTTATCCACGAGATGACCGCCGAGCTGGAAGAAAGCAGCGAGTACGCCAAGCGCCGTGAGGAAATCCGCGCCTTCAACGCCCAGAGCCCGGTATTGAAGAAAGGCCTGGCCCTGACCCCGGTGAAATTCGGCATCAGCTTTACCGCCACCTTCCTCAACCAGGCCGGCGCGCTGATCCACGTCTACACCGACGGCTCGATCCATCTGAACCATGGCGGCACCGAGATGGGCCAGGGGCTCAACACCAAGGTCGCGCAGATCGTCGCCGAGGTGTTCCAGGTGGATATCTCGCGCATCCAGATCACCGCCACCAACACCGACAAGGTGCCCAACACCTCGCCGACCGCCGCGTCCTCGGGAGCCGACTTGAACGGCAAGGCCGCACAGAATGCCGCCGAGATCATCAAGCAGCGTCTGGTGGATTTCCTTGTGCGCGAATACCGGGTCACCCCGGAGGACGTGGAGTTCAAGGGCGGCCAGGTGCGCGTGCGCGACCTGCTGCTGAGCTTCGAGGAAGTGATCCAGAAGGCCTACTTCGGCCAGGTATCGCTCTCCAGCACCGGTTTCTACCGCACGCCGAAGATCTTCTACGACCGCGACAAGGCCGCCGGCCGGCCCTTCTACTACTACGCCTATGGCGCCGCCTGCGCCGAGGTGCTGGTGGACACCCTTACCGGCGAATACCGCATGCTGCG
>JBFHKK010000606.1:0-1631 GCA_041595475.1 Pseudomonas sp.
GCTCCGGTGCGCGGCCGCCGCGGCGAGGGAAGAGGGCGAAGCGAAAGCCGGCGTGCTCGAACAGCGTCGTGTCGTTGCGTAGCAGCGGCGCCACCACCGGCACCTCATGTTCGGCCAGTTCCAGGCTGAACTGGTGTTCCTCGAGAATCGCCGCGTCGCTCCAGCGCGCCGGGCGATAGAACTTGGCAATCAACGGCGTTTCGCCCTCGATGCCCACCTGATAAACGCGGTTTTCGTAGCTGTTGAGCGCCAGCACCCGGGCGTCGCTGAGGTAGCCGAGGCTCTCCACGGCATCCAGGACCAGGTCGGGGGTGAGGCGGTCAAAGGGATGGGACATGGGCGACTCCGGCTGGTAGGGCGCAGAGTGTAACCCGGCCTTGCCTGTTGGCGGCGCCTAAGGGCCGCCGGGGGCCGGCGTGCGGGCCAGGCAGTAGACCTCGACCCGCGCCGCGCCGGCGCGCTTGAGCAGGCGCGCCAGGCTTTCGGCGGTGGCGCCGGTGGTCAGGACGTCGTCGACCAGGGCCAGGTGCAGGCCCTCGACCCGGCTCTGCGGGGCCAAAGCGAAGGCGTGGCGCAGATTGCGCTTGCGCGCGGCGGCGTCCAGTTGCTGCTGTGCCGGGGTGTCGCCTAGGCGCATCAGCCAGTGCGGCTGGTGCGGCAGCTGCAGGCGTCGGGCGAGCCACTGGGCCAGCAGCCCGGCCTGGTTGAAGCCGCGCCGGCGCAGGCGGGCGTCGGACAGCGGCACCGGCAGCAGCAGGTCGGGGCGGCTCGGCTCTTCGGCAAAGCCATGCAACAGGTGTTGTGACAGCAGCTCGGCGAGCAGGCGTCCCATGGGCCATTGCGCCTGATGCTTGAAGCGGTTGATCAGGCTGTCGACCGGAAAGGCGTAGCGCCAGGGCGCCTGCACCCGCTCGAAGCGCGGCGGCCGGCGCAGGCAGGCGCCGCAGGTCAGGCCTGGCGCCGGCAGCGGCAGGGCGCAGATCCGGCAGTGCGCCTGCAGCCAGGGCAGCTCGGCCTCGCAGGGGCTGCACAGGTCAAGCGCGGTGTCGGCGGCCTCATCGCACAAGAGGCATCTGCGGTTGCTTTTTAGCCAGTTGTAAACCTGGTCTCTATGCTTGGGTTGACAGTGCATGGGGCTTCCATAACTATGCCGAACATCCGTGTCCTGCCTGCTGACTCTAGCAGGCCGTTGCCGCTATCAAGGAACTCCCCATGAGCGTCCCCCCTCTGCGTCACGACTGGAGCCTCGCCGAGGTCAAGGCGCTGTTCCAGCAGCCCTTCAACGATCTGCTGTTCCAGGCCCAGACCGTGCACCGCGCGCATTTCGACGCCAATCGCGTGCAGGTCTCGACCCTGCTGTCGATCAAGACCGGCGCCTGCCCGGAAGACTGCAAGTACTGCCCGCAGTCCGGCCACTACAACACCGGCCTGGACAAGGAAAAGCTGATGGAGGTGGAGAAGGTGCTCAAGGCCGCCGCCGAGGCCAAGGCCATCGGCTCCACCCGCTTCTGCATGGGCGCAGCCTGGAAACATCCGAGTGCCAAAGACATGCCCTATGTGCTGAAGATGGTCGAAGGGGTCAAGGCCCTGGGCCTGGAAACCTGCATGACCCTGGGCAAGCTGGACAAAGA
>JBFHKK010000607.1:0-1629 GCA_041595475.1 Pseudomonas sp.
AGGTGCGCAGCCTGGCGCAGAAGACGGCGGCCTCCACCGCGGAGATCCAGGGCATCATCGGCCGCCTGCAGCAGAGCAGCCGCTGTGTCGTCAGCGCCATGCAGGAGAGCCGCGACAGCGTCCGAAGCTGCGTCTGCGACAGCGGAACCACCGCCGAACTGCTGGTGGCGGTGGCCCGCGACATCGGCGCCATCACCCAGATGAACGAACTGATCGCCGCCGCCACCCACCAGCAGGCGACGGTCAGCGCCGAGGTCGGTCAGCATCTGCAACAGGTACAGGCGGTGGCCGAGCGCAACCTGCGCGATGCCCAGACACTCGACCACGAGGGTCAGGCGCTCAGCGGCCTGGCCGAACGTCTGACCGGCCTGAGCCGGCGCTTCAGTGTCAGCGCCCTGACTTAGTCCGGACCTGCCGCGCCCGGCGCCGGACTGTAGACCCGCGGCGGGCTCTGGTGCGGCAGGTGGATGAGGTTGAGATGGTGGCGGCGGGCCCAGTCGACGGTCAGGCCCGAGGGCGCCGAGAGGCTGACCAGGGTGCCCAGGCCGGCGCGCACCGCCTTGTGGATCAGCTCCAGGCTGCAGCGGCTGGTGACCACGGCGAAACCCTGGCGCGGATCCAGGCCCTGGCGCAGCAGGGCGCCGATCAGCTTGTCCAGGGCGTTGTGGCGGCCGATGTCCTCGCGGCACAGACGCAGTTCATTGGCCTCGTCGATAAAGGCCGCGGCATGCAGTGCGCCGCTGCGGCGGGCCAGTTGCTGGGCGCCGCTCAGGCGCGAGCGCAGATCGTCCAGATGGGCGGCCGGCGGCAACGGGCCGGGGCTGAGCTGCGGCAGTTGGGGCAATGCCTGCTCCAGCGCCTCGACGCCGCACAGGCCGCAACCGCTGGTGCCGGCCAGCTGGCGGCGCTGCTGCTTGAGGGCCCAGAAGGCGCGATTGCTGATGCGCACCTCGGCGCTGCGCGCCGGGCCGCTGCCGCCAAGCTGGATGTCGTAGATCTCACCAGCAGAGTCGATCAGGCCGGCGCTCAGGCTGAAGCCGACGATGAAGTCCTCCAGCGCCGAGGGCGAGACCATCATCACCGTATGGCTGATGCCGTTGTAGCTGATCGCCAGGGCGCATTCCTCGACCAGTACGGCACTGTCGCCCTGGCCGGCGGCACCCAGTTCGGCGAAGCCATAGCGTTCGCCGGCGGGCGAGGCGGCGGCGGGCTCGGGGTCGGGCTGGGCGGGGTCGCGCGACATCTTCGGGCGCTCCGTTGAGGGAATGGCCCTAGCCTAAGCGCCCCGCGCGCGGGCGTCTAATGGCCGGCGCGGCGATGCCGAGGGCAGGCAACGCCGGGTCGTTCCTAGGCCAGGCGTGGGTGGTTCAGGGCAGCAACGCGCGGTAGTCCTCGACCGCGGCGAACTCTTCGGTGTCCTTGGGGCCCTGGCGGCTGTCCGGCTGACGCACCGCCAGCAGGTGACGGATGCCGAAGCGGCGGGCGCTGCGCAGCACCGGCAGGCTGTCGTCGATGAACAGGCTGCGAGCCGGGTCGAAGGCCAGGTCCTGGCTCAGGGCGAACCAGAACTGCTGATCTTCCTTGGGAAAGCCGTAGTCGTGGGAGCTGATCAGGCGTTCGAAGTAGGGC
>JBFHKK010000608.1:0-1629 GCA_041595475.1 Pseudomonas sp.
AACCCTGGCGATTGGCCACGCCGGTCAACGCGTCCTGCTCGGTCAGGCGTCGCAGGGTCGCCTGCAGGCCGCTGCGCTCGCCGATATAGCGCAGGCAGCGGCGCAACGCGTCCAGGCTCAGGCTGTCGGCGGCCAGCCAGTCGCAGACCCCGGCCGGCAGCGCCTCGGGTCGCGGCTCATGTTCGAGCAGCAAGACCACCGGCAATGGACAGCTGTCGGCGCTGGGCAGATGCCCGGGAGTGCACAGCAGTACGGCGTTGCCGGGCGCCTCGAACAGACTGCTGGCCGCTTCCCAGCTGGGGGCAGTGACCAGCCCCTGGGCCCGACCGAGCATCGCCAGTAGCGCGCGCAGGCGCCCCGCCCATTGCTCCGAATCGGTCAACAGCAGCACACGGATGGACTCAGCAGGCGCGAGCACAGGACGTCCCTGAATATGAGTGGATGGCGGCGACGCCATACGAGGGCCTCAGGCAAGACGCTAGTCCAGCGGGCCCGCGGCGGCCAGCGCCAGACGCCCGGGTTGTGAGCGGGATCATGGCGTGCCTCCCCGTCTGTTCTTGCCGGCTCAGCCGCAGCAGGCCCGATGGCAACCCGCGCCCTTACTCGGCCGGCACACAATTTAACAAACCACTTTAACTTATAGTCATAGCCATCTAGCAAAAATGACAATCTACAAAACAAGGGCCGCTTGGCCGACCGTCGGTAGCCGCGCCTCCGACGCCAAGCGCATTCCTGCTAGAATTCGCAGCCTTTTCATCCGGCCCCCATTTGCCATGTCCCGACTCAATCCCCGGCAGCAAGAAGCCGTGAACTACGTCGGCGGCCCGCTGCTGGTGCTCGCCGGCGCCGGCTCCGGCAAGACCAGCGTGATCACGCGCAAGATCGCCCACCTGGTGCAGAACTGCGGCATCCGCGCCCAGCACATCGTCGCCATGACCTTCACCAACAAGGCCGCGCGCGAGATGAAGGAGCGCGTCGCCAGCCTGCTCAAGGGCAGCGAGGCGCGCGGCCTGACGGTCTCGACCTTCCACAACCTGGGGATGAACATCATCCGCAAGGAGTACGCCCGCCTGGGCTACAAGCCGGGCTTCTCGATCTTCGACGAGAGCGACATCAAGGCCCTGCTCTCGGACATCATGCAGAAGGAGTATGCCGGCGACGACGGCATCGACGAGATCAAGAATCTGATCGGTTCCTGGAAGAACGAGCTGATCCTGCCCGACCAGGCCCTGGCCGAGGCGCGCGGACCCAAGGAGCAGACCGCCGCCATCGTCTACCTGCACTACCAGCGCACCCTCAAGGCCTACAATGCGGTGGATTTCGACGACCTCATCCTGCTGCCGGTGAAGCTGTTCCAGGAGCACGCCGACATCCTGGAGAAATGGCAGAACCGCATCCGCTACCTGCTGGTCGACGAATACCAGGACACCAACGCCAGCCAGTACCTGCTGGTCAAACTCCTGGTCGGCCAGCGCAACCAGTTCACCGTGGTCGGCGACGACGACCAGTCGATCTACGCCTGGCGCGGCGCCCGCCCGGAGAACCTGATGCTGCTCAAGGAGGACTACCCCTCGCTGAAGGTGGTGATGCTGGAGCAGAACTACCGCTCCACCAGCCGCATCCTCAAGT
>JBFHKK010000609.1:0-1625 GCA_041595475.1 Pseudomonas sp.
CCCGGCCTGGTCCGCGCCCCGCGCATAGCCCCAGGCAATGGCGTCGTGTCGCGCGGTGCCGCCGCGCGGCTGGTTGACCCCTCCGAGCACCGGGAATCGACCGCCCCGGTTCAGCATCGGCTCCTTCTGGAAGATCTGCTCGGGCTCCAGCCACTCGGCGTCCACCCCGTTGAGCTGCATCGCGTTCATCACCCGCCGGAAACTTTCGACCTGGTGACGATTGCAGGCCAGCATGATCATCCCGCGCTGGGAGAACATGATGTTGTAGTTCAGCTCCCGGCTCAGCCCTTCGTACAGTTTCAGCGACAGGTCATAGAAGGCGGCCGATTCAGGGTAGAAGTAATTGGAGCGGATGACCGTGGTGTTGCGGCCCGTGTTGCCGCCACCTATCCAGCCCTTCTCCAGCACCGCGACATTCTTCACGCCATGGTTCTTGGCCAGGTAGTAGGCCGTGGCCAGGCCATGGCCGCCGCCACCGACGATGACAACGTCGTAATGCTTTTTCGGTTCGGGGTTCCGCCAGGCGGGCTGCCATTGCCGGTGCCCGCCCAGCGCACCGCGCAGCAGATTCAGGGCCGAGTAGCGCATGTGAGCCTTGGATATTTTTTGATACAGTTCTGTATGCTACAGCGCACATCGGAGTGATGCAAGCGTTTCGAAGGCTCAGAGCAGGCCCGCAGCGAGGATCGCCAGCAGGGCGAGCGGCGACAACCAGCGAACGATGAAGCGCCAGGCGCGATAGGGCAGCCGGCCCTGATCCAGACCCAGCTCAGCGGAGGACTCCCGGACAGGCAAGGCCCAGGCGGCATAGATGGCGATCAACAGTCCGCCGACAGGCAGCATCAGGTTCGAGGACAAAAAGTCCAGAATGTCGAACACGGAAGCATCCGCCAGGCGCTCTATGGCCGATGCGGGGCGCCAGTGCGACCAGATGTTGAAGGAAAAGACCGTGGCCAGCCCCGCCAGCCACAGCATGAGTCCGTATAGGCCCGCCGCGGCGCGCCGGCCGACCCCCTTCTCCCGGGCATAGGCCAGGGCGGGCTCACAGATCGCGATGGCGGAAGTCAGCGCGGCAATCGCCAGCATCAGGAAGAATACGCCCCCGATCAAGGCGCCACCCGGCATCTGTCCGAACGCCACCGGCAGGGTGACGAACACCAGACCGGGGCCCTCCGCCGCATCCAGGCCGAACTGGAAGACCAGGGGAAAAATGGCGATGCCCGCCAGCACGGCCACCAGCGTGTCCGCAAGGACCACGACAGCCGCCGAAGAGGGAATCGGCTGCCGCCGTTCGAGGTAGGCCCCGTACATCATCATCGCCGCCATCCCCACCCCGATCGAGAAGAAGGCCTGCCCCACCGCGGCCAGAACGCTCGCACCGCTCAGCCTGGAAAAATCGGGCTGAAACAGGAACCTGAGCCCCGCCGAAGCGTCACCGACGAGCAGGGCGTAGACCACCAGGCACAGCAGCAGAAGGAACAGCAGCGGGATCAGGGTCGTCACGGCGCGCTCGATGCCCGCATCCAGACCCGCCGCGACGATCCCCAGGGTCAGCAGCAGAAACAGCGTCTGCGTGCCGACCAGTCGCCATGGACTGGCCAGCATGGCTTCGAATGCGCGAGCGG
>JBFHKK010000610.1:0-1624 GCA_041595475.1 Pseudomonas sp.
AGGCCGATTGGCTCATGGCCGAGGGCCTTGAAGGTGCGCAGATCGCGGCCAGGCCCACAGCCCAGGTCGAGAATGCGAAAAGGCGCCGAACCAGGGATATGCCGCAGCAACGCGGCGATATTCTGGCTGACGTCGTGGTCCCGGGTGCCGGCACGAAACTGCTCGGCATGCTCCTGGTAGTGGGCCAGGGTCTGACGGCTGATCGGCTGCAGCGGGTCGGGTTCGATGACCATGGAGCACTCCAGTGAAGACAGGCGAGGGCGCCCGTGTCTCTATTTAACCCCAGCCAGTCCCCGTGCAGGGCAGCCATCGCGGCGCACAGACGGATCGCCGCACGCTTGCCGGCGGTTTATAGTGCGCCGGCCCCGCAACCCGACTGGACGTCCCGCCATGGCTGAACCCTCCGCGCCCCCCGAGCCGGCACCCGTGAGCCTGTTTCAGGCCTTGGTCTTCTGGCTCAAGCTGGGCCTGATCAGCTTCGGCGGCCCGGCCGGACAGATTTCCATCATGCATCAGGAACTGGTGGAGAAGCGCCGCTGGATCTCGGAGCGGCGCTTCCTGCATGCGCTCAACTACTGCATGTTGCTGCCCGGCCCCGAGGCCCAGCAACTGGCCACCTACCTCGGCTGGCTGATGCACCGGACCTGGGGCGGCCTGATCGCCGGCGCGCTCTTCGTGCTGCCCTCGCTGCTGCTGCTGATCGGCCTGTCCTGGGTCTATATCGCCTTCGGCGAGGTGCCGCTGGTGGCCGGGATCTTCTACGGGATCAAGCCGGCGGTCACCGCCATAGTGGTGCAGGCGGCCCAGCGCATCGGCTCGCGGGCCTTGAAGAACAACTGGTTGTGGGCCATAGCCGCGGCGGCCTTCGTCGCCATCTTCGCCCTCAATCTGCCCTTTCCGCTGATCGTGCTCGGCGCCGCCTTGCTCGGTTACCTGGGCGGGCGCCTGCTGCCGGAGGCCTTCAGCGTCGGTGGCGGGCATGGCGCGGCGAGCCAATCCTTCGGCCCGGCGCTGATCGACGACGACACCCCGCCGCCGGCCCATGCGCGCTTTCGCGCCACGCGCCTGGCGCTGATCCTCGCGGTCGGTGCAGCCCTCTGGCTGCTGCCGATGGCCCTGCTCTACGCACTGTACGGCTGGGACGGCACCCTGACGCAGATGGCCTGGTTCTTCACCAAGGCGGCGCTGCTGACCTTCGGCGGCGCCTACGCGGTGCTGCCCTATGTCTACCAGGGCGCCATCGGCCACTACGGCTGGCTCAGCCCGGCGCAGATGATCGACGGCCTGGCCCTGGGCGAGACCACGCCCGGGCCGCTGATCATGGTGGTGGCCTTCGTCGCCTTCGTCGGCGCCTATATGCAGCCGATGCTGGGCGGCGACTCGGCCTTCGCCAGCGGCGCCGTGGCGGCCTGCCTGGTCACCTGGTTCACCTTCCTGCCGTCGTTTTTGTTCATCCTCGCCGGCGGCCCGCTGGTGGAATCGACCCACGGCGAGCTCAAATTCACCGCACCCCTGACCGGCATCACCGCCGCGGTGGTCGGGGTGATCCTCAACCTAGCGCTGTTCTTCGCCTATCACGTGCTCTGGCCCGAGGGTTTCGCCGGCCGTTTCGACTGGCCCTCGG
>JBFHKK010000611.1:0-1623 GCA_041595475.1 Pseudomonas sp.
AGGCTTCGCCGTGGTAGCGGACGAAGTTCAACGCCTCGCAGAGCGTTCTTCCGCTGCTACCAAGCAGATCGAGGCGCTGGTAAAGACGATTCAGACCGACACCAACGAAGCCGTTATCTCCATGGAGCAAACGACCTCCGAAGTGGTGCGCGGTGCCCGTCTGGCTCAGGACGCCGGGGTCGCCCTGGAAGAGATCGAAAAAGTATCCAAGACCCTCGCGGCCTTGATTCAGAACATCTCCAACGCCGCGCGTCAGCAGGCGTCGTCGGCCGGTCATATTTCCAACACCATGAACGTGATTCAGGAAATCACCTCGCAGACTTCGTCGGGTACCACCGCCACCGCCAAGAGCATTGGTAACCTGGCCAAGATGGCCAGCGAGATGCGTAAGTCGGTGTCCGGCTTTACCCTGCCGGGCGGGGATCAGGCCTAAGCGTGCTTTGTGCGGCAACCCGGGTGGGGAGCCGCGCCGATGCCATGGCGCTAAGCGAGGGGCGGGATATGCAGCCGGGCGTATGGGCCTTGCAACCCCTGGCGGATATGTCCGCCACGGAGTTTCGGGAGTGGCAGCAGTTGCTGGAGGAACGTACCGGTGTGGTGCTCAATGAGCGGCGCCGGGCCTTCCTGCAGACCAATCTGAGCGCGCGCATGCGTGAACTGGGCGTGACGGATTACGCCAGCTACTACCGTCAGGTCACCGATGGTCCGCGTGGTGCGGTGGAGTGGTCGACCCTGCTCGACCGCCTGACCGTGCAGGAAACCCGCTTCTTTCGGCATCGTCCGTCTTTCGAGGTGCTCGATCTTTACCTGCGCGAGCGCTTGCAGCAGGGCCTGGATAAACCCTGGGAGTTGTGGAGCGTGGGTTGCTCCAGCGGCGAAGAGCCCTATTCCATGGCGATCTGTGCAGCCGAAGTGCTGCGTGATACCGAGCAGGCGGCGCATTTCGGCGTCACCGGCACGGATATCAGCCTTAACGCCCTGAGCAAGGCCCGCGACGGCCAGTATGGCGCGCGCCGTCTGGAACAGTTGGACGAAGACTTGTGCCAGCGTTATTTCCTGGCGCAAGCGGATGGACGTTTCAAAGTAGTACCCAGCCTGGCTGCGCGGGTGTGTTGCGCCAGGCTCAACGTGCTGGAACTGGCCAAGGCGCCAATGTCCGGTATGGACGTCATTTTTTGTCAGAACTTGCTGATCTATTTTCGCCGCTGGCGCCGCCGCGAGATCCTCAACCGCCTGGCCGAACGCCTGGTACCGGGCGGTCTGTTGGTAGTGGGCGTGGGTGAAGTGGCGGGTTGGCAGCATCCGGAGCTGATTCCGGTGGCCGACGAGCGAGTGCTGGCGTTTACCCGCAAGGGATAAGGCAGAGCCAAGTTTATGAGTGGAGTGGCTATGGGTGATCGGCACGATTATGTCGCCCTGGAATGGGTCAAGGGCGAAATCTCGGAAACCCTGAAGCAGGCGCGTCAGGCCCTGGAGGCGTTCGTCGAGAACCCGCAGGATGCAACGCGCATGCGCTTCTGCCAGACCTATGTGCATCAGGTCCTGGGCACCCTGCAGATGGTCGAGTTTTTCGGCGCAGCCCTGCTCGCCGAGGAAATGGAACAGCTGACCCAGGCGCTGATC
>JBFHKK010000612.1:0-1623 GCA_041595475.1 Pseudomonas sp.
AGCCTGCGCGCCTGCTGGCGCGGCCTGCTGGCCGGGCCGCTGAGCCTCATGGCCAGCGGCCTGCTGATGGCGGGCGCCGCCCTGTATCTGCCCGGTGGCGCAGCCGGTATCGACAACATCGTGCTGCCGATCCTGCTGTTTCCGCTGATCTGGTGCCTGCTCCTGCTCTATGCACTGCTGGATGAGCGCCTGCTGCGTGCCAGCGCGATCATTGTCGCTCTGGGCGGCGCGCATCTTGCGCTGATCCTCGATCATCTGGCCCGCTTCCCGTGATCCGTCTGAGCGCGACACGCCACCGCGAACTGCTGGCCATTCACGGCTGGTCCGGCCTGCTGCTGGGCCTGCTCCTGTACACGGTGATCTGCACCGGCGCGGTGGCCGTGTTCGCGGATGAGATCGGCCAATGGTCACGACCCGCGTTCGCGCCGGCGACCGGGGGACTGACGCCGGGCCTTGATCCGCTGATCCAGCGGCTGTACGCGGCCAGCGACCCGGCCCTGCGTGAAGAGGTCGATCTGGACGCGGCGCCTGGCGGACTGGTGTATTTGCGCGTCGAGGGACATGGCCCGGATGGCGTCGAGGCCGGTGTCGAATACCAGATTGAAGCCGGACCGAGCCCCCGCGTGCTGACTCGCACGGCCGGAACCCGTGAGGATTTCGAGGCGGCCCGCCAGCAATCGGCGCTGGCCGACTTCTTCGTCTCCCTGCATGTCCGCCTGCACCTGCCCAAGCCCTGGGGCATCCTGCTCACCGGCCTGCTGGGCCTGGCCATGATGCTGGCAGTGCTGACCGGGCTGGTGCTGCACCGCCACCTGCTGGCCGAGGCCTTCACCATCCGCCGCCACGGCCATGCCCTGCTGCGCCGCCGCGATGCGCATGTGGTCGCCGGCAGCTGGAGCCTGCCCTTCGCGCTGCTGCTGGCCTTCACCGGCAGTTTCTTCAGCTTCGCCGGCAGCGTCGGCCTGCCTGCCATGGCCATGGTGGTCTACGCCGGCGACACCGAACGGGCCTTCGAGGACATCTTCGGCGTGCCGCCGGCCAGCGACGACCGCCCCGCCCCGCTCGCCGACTTCGACCACATCCTGAGCGATGCCCGCCACCGTGGCGGGGTCGCGCCGGAACGCCTGCGCCTGCGTCATGCCGGCCGCGCCGATGCCCGGGTCCGGGTCTTCCTGCCGCCCGCCGGCGGCGCGCTGAGTGGCCGGGCCTTCGACTATGCCGGCAGCAGCGGCGCCTTCCTGGGCGAAACGCCGGTGCTGGTCGGCCGGGTGCCCTCCACCGGCAACCAGCTGGCCGCCCTGATGGAACCGCTGCACTTCGGCCACTTCGGCGGCCTCCTCTCCCGCGCCATCTGGTTCTCTCTTGGCCTGGCCTGCGCCTGGGTCGTGCTCAGCGGCCTGTTACTGTGGACCCGCCGGCGGGCGGAGCAGCCACTCTGGCGCTGGATGCATCGGCAAATCCTCGCCGTGGGTTGTGGCCTGCCCCTGGCCCTGATCAGCGTGCCCTGGGGCTACTTCGGCGCCCGCCTGCTGCACTGGCCGGCGCAGACCAGCCAGTGGGCGCTGTTCGGCACCAGCCTGCTGCTGGCCTGGCTGCTGTGCCAGCGGCTGCCCGCGGCGCGCG
>JBFHKK010000613.1:0-1614 GCA_041595475.1 Pseudomonas sp.
ACGACTTCCTGCCCGAGTGCCCGCCCTGGCGGCAGGTGCGGCAGGCGCTGGATGCCGCGCGCTTCGCGCCGAACCACTATTTCACCCAGCCCTGGACCTTCTACCGCATCGGGGAGCAGACCAAGGCGGCCATCGTCGATCTGAATGCCCGGCTGGTGGAGGCGAAGAAGGGCCCGGCCGCGGCGCAGAAGAAACGCGAGCGCTGGGCGGCGATACCGGGCTGGCTGGTCATCACCAGCCGGATCAGCGAGCGGCCGCTGACCCGCCAGGAAGACTACGCCGCCTGCTGCTGCGCGGTGCAGAACCTGATGCTGGACCTGTGGGCGGCCGGCATCGGCAGCAAGTGGACCACCGGCGACGTGATCCGCTCAGCGGACTTCTATCGCCTGCTCGGCGCCAAACGGCACCAGGAAGAGGTCGTCGCCCTGCTCTGGTACGGCTATCCGCGCATCGTGCCGCGGCCGCAACGCAGCCCGCTGAGCAGCCGTCTGGTTCAGCTGCCCTGAGCGGAAGCCAGCGGTGGCCGGGCGCGCAGTTCGGCCTCGGCCCGCAGCACCAGCAGTTCGATCAGGTCGCGTGACAGGGCCCGGCGCAGCTGTTCTTCCTCCACTTCCTTGGCCAGCACCACGCTCGGGTCGAAGCTCAGCCGCCGATTGCTGCTCAGACTGAACAGCTCGGAGCGCCAGCCGTCATCGGTGATCAGCTGGAATTGCAGCTCGCGCAGCAGATCGAACTCCACCGCCTTGCCGTCACCACCGATGGCCGCCACCGTCTTGCGATCGCTCAGGCTGCGCAGCTCGATGCGCAACGCCCCGTCCGGCGCCGGGCGCAGGCCACGTTGACGCAGGGCCTGATCCAGCTGGTGGACGAAGCGGGCCATGGGCAGATCGCGAGCCGGAAAATCCAGCTGATAGGCCCGCCATTGCGCCGGCCAGCTGAGGCTGCCCTGCAGATGAAAGCCGCAGCCAAGCAGCAGCAGCGCCAGCAGGCCGGCGCCGCAGCGGGCCATGCGCCTGGCTGCCTGCCGGCCTCTCATCCGACGACCAGGTTGACCAGCTTGCCGGGCACGTAGATCTCCTTGCGCAGGGTCTTGCCCTCCAGATGCCGGGCCACATTCGGCTCGGCCCGCGCGGCGCCCAGGATGGCGTCCTTGTCGGCGTCGGCCGCCACCTCGATGTTGCCGCGCAGCTTGCCGTTCACCTGCACCGCCAGGGTCATGCTGTCGCTGACCATGGCCGCGTCATCGGCCACCGGCCAGGGCGTGTCGATCACCTCATCGGCATGGCCCAGGGCGGCCCACAGCTCGCTGCAGACATGCGGCGTGATCGGCGCCAGCAGGCGCACGGCGGCGTCCAGCGCCTCCTGCACAACGGCCCGTCCCTGGGCCGAGGCATCGTCAAAGCGCGACACCGCGTTGAGCAGTTCCATCACCGCCGCGATGGCGGTGTTGAAGGTCATGCGCCGCCCGATGTCATCCCCGGCCTTCTTCAGGGTCTCGTGGGTCTTGGCCCGCAGCGCCTTCTGCGCCGCGTCCAGGCTGGCCGGCTCCAGCGCCGCGACGGTGCCGCCCGCGACATGGCTGGCGACCTGACGCCACAGGCGCTTGAGGAAGCG
>JBFHKK010000614.1:0-1610 GCA_041595475.1 Pseudomonas sp.
GGTAGGCCTTGGCCGCCGAAACAGCCTTCTGGCGCTCACTGCGCTCGGGGTCGGTCAGCGTGAGCATCAGCATCAGGATCATTGACTGGCTCTGTTGCACCTCGACGAACATGTCCACCATGCGGTGCTGCAGCACCTGGAAGGCGCCCAGCGGCATGCCGAACTGCTTGCGCGTCTTGCTGTACTCGACCGTGCGGCTGAGCAGGGCCTGCATGGCGCCATAGGCTTCCGCGCAGCTGTAGGCGGTGGCCAGATCGACCACATCCTCCAGGGCGGCCAGAGCATCCTGGCCGATTCGCTGCGCGGGGGCGCCTTCCAGTTGCAGTTCCGCGGCAACGCCGCCACCCAGCACGGCGTAGTCCTGCAGCGTCACGCCGCTGGCGCCGGCATCCACTGCGAACAGGCCCAGTCCCTGACGGCTGTCGGCATCGCCCTGGGTGCGCGCGATGACCAGCAGGGTATCGGCATTGGGTGCGTTCAGGACCAGCGACTTGCGTCCGCTCAGATGCCAGCCGTCACCGGCCTGCTGTGCACGGCACTCGCAATGGCTCAGGCTGTAGCGGCCGGAAGCCTCGGCATGGGCGAGGGCAAGCTGCTTTTCGCCGGCCAGCATGGGCGCCAGCCACTGCTGCTTCTGATTCGCGCTGCCCAGGCGAGCCAGCAGCTGTCCGGCCAGCACGACGTTGGCGAGATAGGGTTCTATGCACAGGCCTCGGCCCATTTCTTCGGCCAGCAGCAGCAGCTCGGTGCTGCCGTAGCCCAGGCCGCCGTCGTCCTCGGCAAAGGGCAGGGCCTGCCACTGCAGCTCGGCGAACTGCGCCCAGACGCCGGTGCTGTAGCCGCTGCGGCTGGCTGCGATCTTGCGGTAGTCCTCGAACCCGTAGCCGTCCTTGAGGAAGCGGGCCACACTGTCCTTGAGCATCAGTTGCTCGTCGGTGAAGGAAAAGTCCATTGCGTGCTCCTTACAGGCCCAGGGCGAATTTCGCCAGGACGTTTTTCTGGATTTCGTTGGTGCCGCCGTAAATGGTGCTGGCGCGACCGATGTTGTAGGCGCTGGTGGCGCCGGCATAGGCCGGGTCGGTGATCGGCGCAGCCTGCCAGGGCAGGGTGGCGATGCCGCCCAGCTCGACCTTGTACTCCGACAGGGCCTGCTGGAGTTCGGTGCCCTTGATCTTCAGGCCCGAGGATTCCGGCCCCGGCGGCTTGCCGCTCTGGGCCCGCTCCAGGGCGCGCAGATTGGTGTACTCCAGGGCCAGCAGTTCCACGTCGAGAGCGGCGATGTCCTCCGTGACCCGGCTGTCATGGCGCAGCACCGGATCCTTCTCCTGCAGGGCCTTGAGCTCGCTGATGGCGGACTTGCACATCGGCACGCCGGCAATGCCGGCGCGCTCATGTCCGAGCAGGAACTTGGCGATGGTCCAGCCTTTGCCCTCATCACCCACCCGGTTGCTCACCGGCACCCTGACGTCCTTGAAGAAGACCTCGTTCAGATGGTGCTGGCCGTCAATGCTGTGGATGGGGCGCACCTCGATGCCGGGTGTGTTCATGTCGATCAGCAGAAAGGAAATGCCTTCCTGCTTGCGCTCGCCCTGGCTGGTGCGCACCAGGCA
>JBFHKK010000615.1:0-1606 GCA_041595475.1 Pseudomonas sp.
GCCGGCCGGCACCACAACCTGGAGACCAACTTTCGCTCCAGCCTGGCCATGGTCGAGGCGGTCAACCGCCTGTTCGAGCGTGCCGAGCAGCGCGGCGGCGGGGAAGGCGCCTTTCTGTTTCGCGAGCAGCTGCCGTTCATCCCGGTGGCCGCCGAGGGACGCAAGGAGGTCTGGAGCCTGGACGCTCAGGCGCAGCCTGCGTTGACGATTTGGCACTTGGGCAGGGAAGCGCCACTGAGCAAGGACGAATACCGCAGGGAGCTGGCCGCCGGCGCCGCCAGCGAGATCGTGCGCCTGCTGGCGCTGGGTCAGGCCGGCCGCGCCGGCTTCAAGGAGCAAGGCAAGCTGCAGGCGCTCAAGCCCAGCGACATCGCCGTGCTGGTGCGGGACTTCAAGGAGGCCCAGGCCATCCGCGGCCAGCTGGCGCTGCGCGGTGTGCGCAGCGTCTACCTGTCGGACAAGGATTCGGTGTTCGCCGGTCGCGAGGCGCGGGATCTGCTGCTCTGGCTGCGCGCCTGCGCCGAGCCGGATCAGGAGCGGCCGCTGCGCGCCGCCCTGGCCAGCGCCACCCTGGGGCTGGAGCTGGCGGAACTGGAGCGGCTGAACCTCGAGGAGCGCATCTGGGAAGCCCGGGTGATGCAGTTCCGCGGCTACCGCCAGCGCTGGCAGCGCCAGGGCGTGCTGCCGATGCTGCGCCAGCTGCTGCAGGATTTCCAGCTGCCGCAGCGGCTGATGGGCAGGGAGGACGGCGAGCGGGTGCTGACCAACCTGCTGCACCTGGCCGAACTGCTGCAGCAGGCCGGCGCCGAGTTGGACGGCGAGCAGGCGCTGATCCGCCACCTGGGCGAGCTGATCGGCGGCGAGGGCCAGGCCGCCGAGGAGCAGGTGCTGCGCCTGGAGAGCGACGAGGCCCTGGTGCGGGTGGTGACCATCCACAAGTCCAAGGGCCTGGAGTATCCGCTGGTGTTCCTGCCGTTCATCTGTTCCTTCCGCGCGGTGGATGGCAAGCAGCCGCTGCAGCTGCACGATGGCGAGCGCCGCCGGCTGGTGCTCAAGGCCGATGAGGACAGTTTGCTGCGCGCCGAGCGCGAGCGCCTGGGCGAGGACCTGCGCCTGCTCTATGTGGCGCTGACCCGCGCCCGTCATGCCTGCTGGCTGGGGGTGGCGGATCTGAAAATCGGCAATGCGAAGCAGTCGCGGCTTCATGAGTCGGCGCTGGGCTACCTGCTAGGCGGCGGCCAGGTGCTGGCCGCCAGTGCCGATCTCGCCGGCTGGCTGGCGCCCTTTGCCGATCCGCCGCGCAGCATCCTGTCGCTGGCGCCCGCAGCGACCGAGCAGCGCTATCGCGCCCAGGACGAGGCAGCCTTCGAGCCCCGCTGGCGCCAGCCGGCTCGGGCCGCCGCCGAACACTGGTGGATCGCCTCCTACAGCGCCCTGCGCCTCGACGAAGGCGCGCCCGCGCCGGTCAGTCGCCATGAGGACGCGGCGCCGGAGAGTCCGGCGACCCAGAACTGCTTCGACGACGACAGCCCGGCGCTGGCCCTGGCGCCGCTGCCGGCAACGGCCTTGGGGCTGCACCGCTTCCCTCGCGGCCCCAATCCCGGCA
>JBFHKK010000616.1:0-1598 GCA_041595475.1 Pseudomonas sp.
CTCCGCCAGCAGGGCCAGGGCGCCGATACCCAGGGCCTGCAGCGCGCCGAACAGCAGCAGCGCCTGGCGCACGCCGATACGCGCATAGAACAGGCCGCCGAGCAGGGCGCCGGCGATGCCGACCAGGCTGCTGATTAGGGTCAGCTGACCCAGGGCGGCGTTGCTCCAGCCCTGGTCCACCAGCATCGGCTTGAGCATCGGCGAGCCCAGGGCATCGCCGAGCTTGAAGGTCAGCAGCACCGCCAGCCACAGGCCCATGCCCGGCTGCAGCAACAGGCCGCGATAATGCCGCAGCAGCAGACCCGGCCCCGGCGACTCGGCCAGTGCCGGGCGAAAGGGCAGGCGCTCACGCTCGTTGAAGCGCCAGATCGGCAGCAGGCACAGCAGCAGCAGGAGCACCAGCAGGCCCACCGCCAGGTGCCAGCCGAGGGCATCGAGCAGCAGCAACAGGCCGCTGCCGCTGATCAGCATGCCGACCTTGTAGCCGCCGACCTGCAGGCTGTTGCCCAGCCCGCGCCAGCGTTCGCTGAGCAGGCGCACGGTGAGGCCGTCGGTGGCCACATCCTGGGTCGCGGCGGCCAGGTTGACCAGCAGCAGCAGGCCCAGCAGCAGCGGCAGCTGGCTGGAAAACAGGCTGGCCGGCGCCAAGAGCGCGAGCAGCGCCAGGATCAGGGCGATGCCGCCCTGCAGCGGCAGTATCCAGCCGCGGTGGTGGCCCAGTCGCCGCGACGACAGCCGATCGATCCAGGGTGCCCAGAGCACCTTGAGCAGCCAGGGCAGCGCCAGCAGCTTGAGCAGGCCGATCAGCGCCAGGTCGACGCCATGCTGGCGCAGCAGCACCGGCAGGGAATGGGCGACCAGCCCAGACGGCAGGCCCTGGGCGCAGTACAGGCTGGCGAGCAGCACCAGGGCCGAGGCGCTGGGACGCTCGCGGGAGTCGAATCGATCAGGCGACATGGCGATCTCGAAGGCAAGGCGGGCGGCGACAGTAATCAGGGGCGCGCCGCCGGGCAAGCGTGCTTAACGACCCGGCAGCGCTTTCAGGACCAGAGGGCGGCGGCCTGCTCGCGGAGCATCTCGGTCATGGCCACGGCCTCGACCGGGCGGCTGATCAGGTAGCCCTGGATCTCGTCGCAGTTGTGCGCCTTGAGAAAGTCCATCTGCGCCTGGGTCTCCACGCCCTCGGCCACCACCTTCAGCTCCAGCCCGTGGGCCATGGCGATGATCGCCCGGGTGATCGCCGCATCCTCGCCGCCGACCGCCAGGTCGCGGATGAAGGTCTGGTCGATCTTCACGTAATCCACCGGGAAGCGCTTGAGGTAGCTGAGCGAGGAATAGCCGGTGCCGAAATCGTCGATCGCCAGCTTGACCCCCAGGTCGCGCAACTGCTGGAAGGTGGCGATGACGCTCTCGACGTTGTCGAGCAGCTGACTTTCGGTGAGTTCCAGCTCCAGCAGGTGCGGCGCCAGGCCGGTCTCCTCGAGTACCTGGCGCACCAGGCTGGTGAGCTTGCCCTGGCGCAACTGATGCACCGACAGATTGACCGACACGCGAATCTGCGCCAGCCCCTGCTGCTGCCACTGGCGCGCCTGCTGGCA
>JBFHKK010000617.1:0-1590 GCA_041595475.1 Pseudomonas sp.
GCTGCGGCCAGCGCCTCGCCGGCCGCCTCGAGATGATGCGCGATCAGGGCGGCCATGGCATCCAGCTCGCTGGCATGGACCTCCTGGAGTATGCGCGCGTACTCGGCGTGCAGCGCCTTCAGCCGGCTGCCCAGCAGCGAGCTCTTGGCCACGTCCTGGATCAGCGCATGCGCGAACAGGAAGCTGCCGCGGCCTGCAGCGCTGTCCGGCTGGATGAAGCCGCCCTGCTGCAGGGTGTCCAGGATCCTGCCCAGATGCTGTCCCGGCAGATTGATCAGGCGCTCCAGAGCGTCCCGCCGGAAGTAGCGACCGATCACGGCGGCGGCCTGCAAGGCCATCTTGCTGTCGTCATCCAGGCGATCGATACGCGCGGCGAGCACATCATGCACCGAAGCGGGAATCTCCAGCGCGCCCAGCTGACCCGCGAATTCAACGCCGTTCGCGGTCTCGCGCAGGGCCCCGGACTCCCGCAGCGCATGCAGCACTTCCTCGCAGAAGAAGGGGTTGCCACCGGTCCGCTCGAAAACACGCCGGGCCAGCCCGGTCACGCTCGGGTGCTCGCCCAGCCGGTCCCTGAGCAGGAGGCCGACCTCGTCTGCGCCCAGGGGCTCCAGGCGCAGGCATCGGAATCGGGCGCCCTGCAGCCAGTGGTCCTGGTACTCGGGCCGGTAGTTGACGACCATCATCCCGCGCCCCTCCTCGAGCGCGTCGAGGCATTGGCGCAGAGCCCTCTCGGAGCTGGAATCCAGCCAGTGCAGATCCTCGACATAGGTGATGACCGGTCCGGCAAAGCCGACACCGCAGACGATGCGGCAAAGGACTTCGACCAGTTGCGCCTGCAGCCGCTCGGGGTCGGCCGTGCATTCCGGCACCCCCTCGCCGCGCAAGCCGAGGAAGGCCGCCACGACCGGGACGGCGGCCTCGTCCTCCGCCTGGTCGCGCAGCAGGCGCTCGCGCACCTGGCCCAGTGCCTGGGTGGGCGGCTCGGAGCCGTCCAGCCCACAGTAGCTGCGCAGGAGCTGGCGTATCGGCAGCCAGGCCATGTGCCGGCCGTGCGAGACGGCGTGACACTCCAGCACCGTCAGGCCCTGGGCACGGCAGTCATTGAGAAACTCGTAACACAGGCGGCTCTTGCCTGCGCCGGCCTCGGCGACCACGCCGACCGTGCGCCCTCGCCCGCCCCGGACCTCCCCCAGCATGTCCACCAGCTCCGCCAGGTGCTGGTCCCGGCCGACGAAACGGGACAGGCCGCGCTGCCTGGCGATATTGAAACGATTGGCCTCCATCCGTGCGCCGCGCAGACGCGCGATGCCGATCGGCCGGGACACCCCCTTGACGGCTGTCGGGCCCAGCGGCTCCAGCTCGAAGTAGTCCTCCAGCTGGGCCTGGGTGAACTCGGACACCAGGATCTGCCCTGGCGCCGCCAGGTTTTCCAGGCGCGCCGCGATCCCGACCACCTGGCCCTGGGCCGTGTAGTCCATGCGCAGATCGTCGCCGATGCGCCCGACCACAACGACCCCGGAATTCAGGCCCACCCGGGCCGCGAACGGGAGATCCCGCATTGCCAGCTGCGCCCGCAGGGGCTCCAGC
>JBFHKK010000618.1:0-1589 GCA_041595475.1 Pseudomonas sp.
CGATAGCGCAGATCCACGGCGGCCACCTCGGCCAGCCGTGGCTGCAGAACCGGCAGAGCCACCTCTGCCAGCAGCCTGAATTTCTCGGCCACCGGTTCGCGCCCGAATTCCAGGGTGATGCGGCGTTCGCCCTGCGTGATCACGGCCTGGCGGTCGCCGGTGGCGCTGAGCGACCACTGCGCCAGCTGCCAGCCCTCGGGCAGGCGGCTGCGCACCACCTGCAGGTCGGCGAAAACCACGGCGGCGCGGTTCGTCGGTGCCTGGATCTGCAGTTCCAGCGGCGGCCGCTCCACCGGCCGTACCAGATGGCCGTCGTCGCTGAGCACGGCATCCTCGCCCCACAGCGCCAGCGGCCGATAGCTGCTCAGATGCACCGCCACCCGGTCCGGCCACAGGCGCTCGACCACGGCGTCGCGCACCCAGGGCACGGCGCGCAGGCGGTCCTCCAGGGCGCCGCTGTCCAACTGGAAGAAGCCGGCGCCGAGCAGGGGCGCGGCGATATCCCGCACCTGCGCCGGGCTGATCCGGCCCAGTTCGCCATAGATGTCCATGCGCAGGGGCACAGACCCTGCCCGGGCCAGGCCGAAACCGATCAGGCCAGCCACCAGCAGGGCAATGCCGGCGCCGACGCCGTAATCCAGCGAGGGCAGCGGCCGTGCGGCTGTCGCCTGCTGCACGCTCATGCGCCCTCCTCCAGGCTGGTGTCCAGGATCCGCAGCATCAGCTGCTCGAAGTCGATCCCAGCCGCGCGCGCCGCCATCGGCACCAGCGAATGGCTGGTCAGGCCCGGCACCGTGTTCACCTCCAGGCACCAGGGGGCGCCATCGCGATCCACGAAGAAATCCACCCGGCCCCAGCCGCTGGCGCCGCTGGTCTCGAAGGCCCGCAGGCACAGGGCCTGGAGTTCGGCCTCGCGCCCGGCCGGCAGGCCGCAGGGGCAGTGATAGGCGGTGTCCTCGGCCTGATACTTGGCGTGGTAGTCGTAGAACTCCGCGGCCGGCTGGACCCGGATCAGCGGCAGAGCCTGACCCTGCAGGATGCTCGCCGTGTACTCCTGGCCATCGATGAAACGCTCGGCGAGCACGGCGCGGTCGTAGCCGGCCGCGGCGGCATGCGCCGCGACCAGATCCTCGGCCCGGCTGACCTTGCTCATGCCGATGCTCGAGCCTTCGTTGGCCGGCTTGACGAAAATCGGCAGGCCCAGCGCCTCGACCACGGCCGCGGGATCAACGCCGCCACGCAGCAGCAGGCTGGGCGGGGTCGGGATGTCCAGGCTGCGCCACAGTGCCTTGGTCACCGCCTTGTCCATGGTCAGCGCCGAGGCGGCCATGCGGCTGCCGGTGTAGGGCAGACCCTGCAGTTCCAGCGCGGCCTGGACCTGACCGTCCTCGCCACCGCGGCCGTGCAGCGCGATGAACACCCGCTGGAAACCCTCGCCGGCCAGCCCCAGCACCCGCGCCGGGGTGGCATCGATGAGTTCGGCCTCCACGCCCTGCCGGCGCAGCGCCTCGAAGGCGGCCCGCCCGCTGACCAGCGAGACCTCGCGTTCGGCCGACCAGCCGCCGCAGAGCACCGCCACCTTGCCGTAG
>JBFHKK010000619.1:0-1587 GCA_041595475.1 Pseudomonas sp.
GAGGTTCATCCGGAGAATCTGGTGTTCCTCATCCCGTGACGGATAACCGATCAGCACCTTCAGCATGAAGCGGTCGACCTGCGCCTCGGGAAGCGGGTAGGTCCCTTCCTGCTCGATCGGGTTCTGCGTGGCCAGCACCATAAATGGCTGCGGCACGGCCAGGGCGCGGCCCTCCAGGGTGACCTGGCGTTCCTGCATGACCTCGAGCAGGGCCGCCTGGGTCTTGGCCGGGGCGCGGTTGATCTCGTCGGCCAGCAGCAGGTGGGTGAAGACCGGGCCCTTGCGCAGCTTGAACTGCTCGCTGGCCAGGTCGTAGACGGCGTGCCCGGTGACGTCGCTGGGCATCAGGTCGGGGGTGAACTGGATGCGCGCGAACTCGCCGCCGAAGCACTTGGCCAGCGCGCGCACCAGCAGGGTCTTGCCCAGGCCCGGCACGCCCTCGACCAGCACGTGGCCGCCGGCGATCAGTGCGGTGAGCACGTCGTCGACCACCGCGCCCTGGCCGATCAGCGCCTTCTGCAGTTCGCCGCGCAGGGCCTGGGCCAGCTGGCTGGCGCGCTGGCGCTGTTGCGCCGCGTTGCTCTGTGGTGCTGCGGGTGCGGTGGCGGGGGCCGCAGGGGCCTCGGCGACCGGGCTGCTGGAGGGTTCGCGGATGTCTTCGCTCATAGGGCATTCCTGAGAGTTTGCAGGTGGGCGACCTGGCGGGTGAATTCGGCGGCGCGCAGGCGCTGTCGGGGCAGCGGGCGCATGGCCTGGCTGATGGCGCTGGGAGAGAGGCGTGTGAGTCGACCGAGGGTCTGCCATTGCTCGGCCACGGCCAGGCGCTCGAAGCCGGGGTGGCGTTGCCGGGCGCGGCGCTGGATGTCCTGTTGCAGGGCGCGCAGCAGGCTCTGCTGACCGCCGCGGCGCAGGAGGAAATCGGCGCTGGCGCGCAGGTGTTCGGCGAGTTGCCGGCGCGCGCGGTTGGCCGGCAGCTGCAGCGGGCCCTGGCGCAGGCCGGCGCGCCACAGCCAGAGCAGCAGCAACAGGGCCAGGGCCAGCAGCGCCTGGGGAAAGTGGCGCAGCAGCAGGGTGCCCAGGCCATCGCGTTCGGCGCGGTAGAGCAGGGTCACGGCGCTGTCCTGGGTCAGGTACCAGAGCAGCCAGGCATTGTCATGCCGGGCGATGCGGTCGTTGCGCCAGATCCAGGGATCGCTGAGCACGCTGATCAGACCGTCGCCGTGATAGAGCTGCAGCAGGTGGGTGGCCTCGGCGCTGTTGGCCCAGGCATGGGCGCGGTTCTCGCTGTCGTAGAGGTGGAAGTCGGTATCGAAGCCGATGTAGGCCGGGGCCTGCTCGTTCTCCAGGTAGAGCCGGGTCAGGTGCGGATAAGGCTGTTTGGCGGTTTTCTCGGCGGGCGCTGGGGCGCCGGCTTGCGCAGATTCGGTCTGGGCCTCGGGTGCCGCTTCGTCGAGTTGCTCGCTGCGGTACTGCTGAATGCCCAGGCGATCGAGCAGCAGATCGCCGCTCTCGCCCTGGTCCTCGTCCCACAGGCGCTCGGCGATGAATAGCAGATGGCCGCCCTTGGCCGTCCAGTCGAGCAGGCGC
>JBFHKK010000620.1:0-1580 GCA_041595475.1 Pseudomonas sp.
CATGGCCCGCGAGTGTTCCTCCCAGCCCATCCCCTCGGGGCGGTAGAAACAGTCCGGGCTGGGCACCTTGAGGGTGTCGAGCAGCAATGCCTTGTAGGTGTCGGTGAACAGCGCCACGTCGCCGACCGACATCGCCGCCACCGTCTCGCCGTGGTAGCTGTTGCTAAGGGTGATGAAACGCTTCTTCGCGGGCTGGCCGACGTTGAGCCAGTAGTGGAAGCTCATCTTCAGCGCCACTTCGATACAGGACGAGCCATTGTCGGCGTAGAACACCCGCGACAGGCCGGCGGGGGTCATCGCCACCAGGCGCTCGGACAGCTCGATGACCGGCTGGTGGCTGAAGCCGGCGAGGATCACGTGCTCCAGTTGGTCGACCTGATCCTTGATGCGCTGGTTGATCCGCGGGTTGGCGTGGCCGAACACGTTGACCCACCAGGAACTGACCGCATCCAGGTAGCGCTTGCCGTCGAAATCCTCCAGCCACACGCCTTCGCCCCGGCGGATGGGCACCAGCGGCAGTTGCTCGTGATCCTTCATCTGGGTGCAGGGGTGCCACAGCACCTCGAGGTCTCGGCGCATCCAGTGGTCGTTCAGGCTCATCGCGGGCTTCTCCCAATCATCTGCGCCAAGCCTACCAGATGCATCCAGGGCTATGGGTCGGCGCCCAGCACCCGCAGCGCCCTGTGGCGCGCTCTGCCACGAGGCCAGGTGCTGAAATTGGATGTGCCGATCAATCGTTTCGGTGGATGTTTCGAAGCGAATAATTGCACTTTTAATCGATAGCTTTGTTGATAACCTAGGCGTCATTCCGCTTCGATGTCCGAAACGCCTCGTTCAAGGAGTCCTACCTCGATGCAGTGGCGCAACTCTTCGCGGCGCTATGGCCTGGTCAGCATCGTCCTGCACTGGCTGGTGGCGCTGACGGTTTTCGGCCTGTTCGCGTTGGGCTACTGGATGGTCGGCCTGGACTACTACAGCCCCTGGTACCGGCGCGCACCCGAACTGCACAAGAGCCTGGGCCTGTTGCTGCTGGCGGTGATGCTGGTGCGCGCGCTCTGGCGTCGCTTCAACCCGCCCCCGGCGAGTCTGGACAGTCACGGACGAGTGACCCGGCTGGCCAGCAAGCTTGGTCATGGCCTGCTCTACCTGGGTCTGTTCGGGGTGATGGTCTCCGGTTACCTGATCTCGACCGCCGGCGGGCGCGGCATCTCCGTGTTCGGCCTGTTCGAGGTGCCGGCGACCCTGACCACTATTCCCAACCAGGAAGACCTGGCGGGGCTGGTCCACGAATACTTGGCCTGGGCGCTGGTCATTCTGGCCGCTGTGCATGCCCTGGCAGCCCTCAAGCACCACTTCATCGACCGCGACCAGACCCTGATGCGCATGCTCGGCCGCTGAGCCGCGGCGCCTAGGTTGTGCAATCGCTGCCCTGAATCGCCCACTCGTACAAGGAGACATGCCATGCTGAAAACCACCCTCGCTACCCTGACTCTGGCTGGTGCCCTGCTCGGAGCCGGCCAGGCTGCGGCCGCCGACTACCTCATCGACACCGAGGGCCAGCACGCCTTCGTCAACTTCAA
>JBFHKK010000621.1:0-1579 GCA_041595475.1 Pseudomonas sp.
ACCCACAGCGCGCAGGCCGGCTTGCGTGCGCGGGCGTTCGGTTCGGCGCTGACGATGCTGCCTACGCGCGGCTCGACGCGCTGAAAGTCGTCCCACTCGATGGTTGCCATGTCGCTGCCCCTTTGCTGTTTTCCGGCAGTGTAGGGCGGGCGCTGGGCGCAGTCTGTCGCGCCACTCGCGGGCTTGGCGCAGGCAGCTCGGCTTTGCGGCGGCAACGATGATGCTGGCCGCCGTCCGTAGCTTCGGACCCTACATGATTACCTTGTCGCGCAGCTTTTCCGCGGCCTGCTGCAGGGCCTCGATGACCCGCTCCTTGTCGAAGTTCTGGATGCCGTTGGTGTCCAGGTACATGGAGAAGCCCGGCAGTTCGTGCTCGACATAGCTGGAACTGGCGCCCAGGTCGCGGCGAAAATCCACCACCTGATAGATCTGCACCGGACGGCTGAAGCCCTTGACGCTGATCTGGCCCTTGTCGCGGCACATGATCACGTCCTTGACCAGCGAGTAGGTCTCGTGGGAGATGAGGATCTCGCCGGCCTCGGCGGCGCTTTCCAGGCGGCTGGCCAGGTTCACGTCGCGGCCGATGATGGTGTAGTCCATGCGCGTGTCGGCGCCGAAGTTGCCGACGGTGCAGAAGCCGGTATTGAGGCCCATGCGGATCTCCAGGGGCTTGGTGATGCCCTGGGCGCGCCATTGCTGGCGCATCACCTTCATGTGCTTGCGCATGGCGATGGCCATGGACACCGCCGCCACCGCGTCCTTCTTGGCGCCCTGGCTGCTGGGGTCGCCGAAGAACACCATGACGCTGTCGCCGATGAACTTGTCGATGGTGCCGCCGTACTTCAGGCAGATCTTCGACATCTCGTTCAGGTAGCTGTTGAGCATCTCGGTCAGCGCCTCGGCCTCGAGCTCCTCGGACAGTTCGGTGAAGCCCTTGATGTCGGAGAAGAACACCGTGAGCTTCTTGCGCTGGGTTTCCAGGCGCACCCGCTTCTTGCCGCTGAAGATCGACTCCCAGACCTGCGGCGACAGGTACTTGGCCAGGTTGCGCGCCAGGCGCGCGGCTTTCTCCTGCTCCTGCTTGATGTCGCTGCGCACCTGATCCAGACGCAGTCCCTGCTGGTGGACGAAGTAGGCGCTGATGCAGATATAAAGCGTGGTGAAGGCGATGCTCACCAGGGCGACCAGCGCCGGTGTGGCGAAATTGGCCTCGAATCCGATCAGCGCGCTGCTCAACAGGCTGGCGCTGACCGCCACCAGCAGGGCCAGGCCGAAGTGGCGCAAGCCGCCGATCACCAGCGAGCTGAACGACAGAATCAGCAGGCACATCAGACTCGGCACCACCGAGAAACCGAACAGCACCACGGCCAGGCCGCAATGCAGGCCGTCGACGAACAGCAGGCTCAGGCGGATGCCCTGCGGGTGGTCGCGCCTGAAGCGCAGGCTCAGTTGCTGGACCAGATGCGGATAGAGCAGTGCGTAGGGCACCATCCACAGAATGTCGTAGGCGAAATGCTGGGCCGCGGTGCCGGCGGCGATGCTGGCGGCCACGGCGATATAGGCGAGAATCCGCGAATAG
>JBFHKK010000622.1:0-1569 GCA_041595475.1 Pseudomonas sp.
CGCGGATTGTAGTGCTGGGTGGCGGGTCCGCTGAGGGCGTTGTTACCGTGGCCGAAGGCGAAGTAGCGCAACACCAGGCTGTTGGCGGTGGCGACATTGGCGCTGGGCGCGGTCGGGCTCGAACCGGTGCCTAAGGCCACCTGCAACTGGGCGATCGGACTGCTGCCCGATACGTCAACGCCTCTGAGCACCAGCAGCCCACCGGCGGCCCGGGTGCTGGAGAAGCCGAAGCTGTAGCTGGTCGGTTCACCGGCTCCGGCTATGCGGTAGAAGAGTTGCTGCGTCAGGTCGCTGAGGCTGCCCGAATCGGCGCGCACCCAGCCAGCCGGCGGGCTGATGCTGGCGTTCACCGCGCCAAGCACGATCTGCGCTAGCAGCAGGTCCCCGGCCTGGGTACCGGGGTTGTTCAGGGTCAGGCTGGTCACCCGCGAGCCGACACCGTTGCCCGCCGTACTGCTGCCGGCCAGGCTGATGGCGGCCTGGGCCGAAAAGGCCGGCAGCAGCAGGCAGCACAACACCATGAAACGGCCCATGGCTGCCGGTACCAGGCGATCCAGAAATCTGCTCATCTAGCGCTCCACCACCGCCGTCAGGCGGCGAAAGGCATAATCGGGGCGAGCGCCGGGCACGCCGTTCTGCGCCTGGGCGGTCAGCCGATAGATATTCACCGTCGTACCGCTGCCTTCCAGGTAACTGGTGCGGCTGCAGCTCACACTGAGACTGAACTCGGCCAGGTTGCCGCCGGCCAGGCTGGGCGTGGCAGCGGCGCAGGCCCCGGCATTGACCGCCTGGCTAATGCCCCACTCCAGGCCGGCCCGCGCCGCCTGGTAGGCGCGCGCCTGCTGGATGGCCAGGCTGTTGCTGCCGTGCTGGGTACTCGACAGACGCGCCATGGCAAGCACCACCAGGCTGATGATGATCATCACGAACATCGCCGCCACCAGGCCAAAGCCGCGGGACTGGCGCCAGGCAAGGGGATCAGGGCGCATTGTCGACATGGACCTGTTGCAGCAGTTGCAGGGACTCGCCGCTGTCGCTGATCGCCAGACTCAGGGTCAGCAGGCCGGCGCGCTGGCTGCTGCCCGGCTGATAGGCGAAGGCGCAGCTGGCCACCCGGGCGGCCACCGGCTGTGGATTGGAACCGGCCGGCGGACTGGCCGGCAAGGCGGCGCTCAGCTGATTGTAGCTGTAGCGCAGCAACTGCCCGCCCTGGCAGCGGTAGCCGACCACGGTGTCGGCCAGATACAGGCGCCGCTGGGGCGAGGCGAAGGCGAAGCGAAAGCCGCCGGCCGGCAGGTTGCCCAGGGCGATATGCCGCTCGCCGGCCGGCGCGCCGGCGAGCAGGCTGAAGCTAATGCCGGTGGGAGTGATCACGCCCGGATTGCCGCCGGCCCAGAGGTTGCTGCCGGCCACCGGCACACCAGCCGTTTCGGCGCCGACGTTGTAGAGCACCAGCCAGCGCGCGCCGGCCGGATCGAGCGTGGCATCGAGCAGCTGGACGCTGTCGCAGCGCCCGCCGAGCGTGGTGCTGGCGCAACTGCCGGCGGCGTCACTGGAAAAGCGCAGGCC
>JBFHKK010000623.1:0-1567 GCA_041595475.1 Pseudomonas sp.
ACCCTCTCCGGCGGCGAGGCGCAGCGGGTCAAGCTCAGTCGCGAGCTGTCCAAGCGCGACACCGGCAAGACCCTGTACATCCTCGACGAGCCGACCACCGGCCTGCACTTCGCCGACATCCAGCAGCTGCTCGACGTGCTGCACCGCCTGCGCGACCACGGCAACACCGTGGTGGTGATCGAGCACAACCTCGACGTGATCAAGACCGCCGACTGGCTGGTCGACCTCGGCCCCGAGGGCGGCTCCAAGGGCGGCCAGATCATCGCCACCGGCACCCCGGAAGCCGTCGCCGAGATGCCGCAGTCGCATACCGGCCACTTCCTCAAGCCGCTGCTCGCCCGCGAGCGCGCCTGAAACGCAGAAGCCCCGCTCAGGCGGGGCTTCTGCGTTAAACGGGCAGACTCACGCCAGATCGAAGCGATCCAGGTTCATCACCTTGGTCCAGGCCGCGACGAAATCCTTGACCAGCTTCTCCTGGCCGTCGGCGCTGGCGTAGACCTCGGCATAGGCGCGCAGCACCGAATTGGAGCCGAACACCCGGTCGCAGCGGGTCCCGCTGTATTTCACCTTGCCACTGCTACGGTCCCTGCCCTCGAAGGTCTCCGCCCCGGCATCCACTGCTTTCCACTCGGTGCCCATGTCCAGCAGGTTGACGAAGAAATCGTTGCTCAGCACCCCTGCCCTGTCGGTTAACACGCCATGCTGGCTGCCGTCATAGTTGGCGCCCAGCACACGCAAACCGCCGACCAGTGCCGTCATCTCCGGCGCGGTCAGAGTCAGCAGTTGCGCCTTGTCGATCAGCATGGCCTCGGTCGGCACGCCGAGCTTGCCCTTGCTGTAGTTGCGGAAACCGTCGGCGAAGGGCTCGAGCGGCTCGAAGGACTCGATGTCGGTCTGATCCTGGCGGGCGTCGACACGGCCCGGCGCAAAAGGCACCTCGACCTTGACACCGGCGGCCTTGGCCGCCTGCTCAACGCCGACATTGCCGGCCAGCACTATCACATCGGCCAGCGAAGCCTTGCCCGATGCCTGCTGGATATCGACCAGCTTGGCCAGCGCCTTGATTGCGCGCTGGTTGACCGCCCAGTCCTTCTGCGGCGCCAGCGCCAGGCGCGCGCCGTTGGCGCCGCCGCGCTTGTCGCCGCCGCGGAAGGTCGAGGCCGAGGCCCAGGCCACCGAGACCAGGTCGCCGACCGACAGGCCACAATCGGTAATCTTGGCCTTGAGGTCGGCAATATCGGCCGCACTTGGATTGTGCGTGGCGGCCGGCAACGGGTCCTGCCAGATCAGATCCTGTTGCGGCACTTCAGGACCGAGGTAACGAGCCTTGGGCCCCAGGTCGCGATGAATCAGCTTGAACCAGGCGCGGGCGAAGGCGTCGGCGAACGCCTGCGGGTCGTCGCGGAAGCGCTTGGAGATCTTGGCGTATTCGGGGTCGAAACGCAGGGTCAGGTCGGTGGTGAGCATGGTCGGCTTGTGGAACTTGCCGGGCACATGGGCATCCGGAATATCCTCAGGCGCGTCCTTGGCCACCCACATCTTGGCCCCGGCAGGCGACTGGGTCAGC
>JBFHKK010000624.1:0-1565 GCA_041595475.1 Pseudomonas sp.
CCGCAGCGCGAGCCGCAGACCCTGCAGCGCTGGAACGACATCGGCCTGTATCAGAAGCTGCGGCAGCTCGGCGAGGGGCGGCCGAAGTTCGTCCTGCACGACGGCCCGCCCTATGCCAACGGCAGCATTCACATCGGTCATGCGGTCAACAAGATCCTCAAGGACATCATCACCCGCTCCAAGACCCTGTCCGGCTTCGACGCGCCCTACGTGCCGGGCTGGGACTGCCACGGCCTGCCGATCGAGCACAAGGTGGAGACCACCCACGGCAAGCACCTGGCCGCCGACAAGACCCGCGAACTGTGCCGTGCCTACGCCGCCGAGCAGATCGAAGGGCAGAAGGCCGATTTCATCCGCCTCGGCGTGCTCGGCGACTGGGACAACCCCTACAAGACCATGGAATTCGCCAACGAGGCCGGCGAGATCCGCGCCCTGGCCGAGATGGTCAAGCAGGGCTTCGTGTTCAAGGGCCTGAAGCCGGTCAACTGGTGCTTCGACTGCCGCTCGGCCCTGGCCGAGGCCGAGGTCGAGTATGCCGACAAGCAGTCGCCGACCATCGATGTCGGCTTCCCGGTCGAGGACGCCGACAAGCTGGCCGCGGCCTTCGGCCTGAGCGGCCTGGACAAGACCGCCTACCTGGTGATCTGGACCACCACGCCCTGGACCATCCCGGCCAACCAGGCGTTGAACGTGCATCCGGAGTTCGACTACGCCCTGGTCGACACCGGCGACAAGTATCTGCTGCTGGCCGAGGAGTTGGTGGAGAGCTGCCTCGCGCGCTTCGGCCTGCAGGGTGAGGTGGTCGCCCGGGCCAAGGGCGAGGCGCTGGAGCTGATCCGCTGCCGCCACCCCTTCTACGAGCGCTTCTCGCCGGTCTACCTCGCCGACTACGTGGCCCTGGACGCCGGTACCGGCATCGTCCACTCGGCCCCGGCCTATGGCGAGGACGACTTCCATTCGTGCAAGCGCTACGGCATGCACAACGACGACATCCTCAACCCGGTGCAGAGCAACGGCGTCTACGCCGAGTCGCTGCCATTCTTCGGCGGCCAGTTCATCTGGAAGGCCAACCCGGCGATCGTCGACAAGCTGGCCGAGGTCGGCTGCCTGCTGGCCCACGAGAAGGTCAACCACAGCTACATGCACTGCTGGCGGCACAAGACCCCGCTGATCTACCGCGCCACCGCCCAGTGGTTCGTCGGCATGGACAAGCAGTCGGAGCAGGGCAACACCCTGCGCGAGCGTGCCATCGCCGGCATCGAGCAGACCGCCTTCGTTCCGGCCTGGGGTCAGGCGCGCCTGCACGGCATGATCGCCGGCCGTCCCGACTGGTGCATCTCGCGCCAGCGCAACTGGGGCGTGCCCATCCCGTTCTTCCTGCACAAGGAAAGCGGCGAGCTGCACCCGCGCACGGTTGAGCTGATGGAACAGGTCGCCCAGCGCGTCGAACGCGAGGGTATCGAGGCCTGGTTCAAGCTCGATCCGGCCGAGCTGCTCGGCGACGAAGCCGCGCAGTACGAGAAGACCAACGACACGCTGGACGTCTGGTTCGACTCCGGCACCAC
>JBFHKK010000625.1:0-1564 GCA_041595475.1 Pseudomonas sp.
CCGGCTTGATGCTGCGCCTGTTCTTGTAGATGAGATTGCGCAAGGCGAAGTGCAGGCGTGGGAGCATGGCTTATTCCTGACCGCGAATCTTGTCGACGATGGCCGTGGTCGAGCTGTTTTCCACCAGCCCCAAAACCCGCACCTCGCCGCCGTAGGACCTGACGATATCGGCGCCGACCACCTGATCGATGCCGTAGTCGCCGCCCTTGACCAGCACATCGGGACGCACCTGCTCGAGCAGACGCTCGGGGGTGTCCTCGCTGAAGCTCACCACCCAGTCCACCGCGCCGAGGCCGGCGAGTACCGCCATGCGTCTGTCCACCGAGTTGATCGGCCGGCCCGGCCCTTTCAGGCGGCTGACCGAGGCATCGTCGTTGACCGCCAGGACCAGGCGATCGCCTTGGGCGCGCGCCTGCTCCAGGTAGGTCACATGGCCGGCGTGGAGGATGTCGAAGCAGCCATTGGTGAAGACGATCTTCTCGCCATGGGCGCGGGCATCGTCGATGGCCAGGAGCAACTGCTCAAGGCCCAGCACGCCACGCTCGGAACCCTGCTCGCGCTGCACCGCGCGGCGCAATTCGGGTGCACTGATGGCCGCGGTACCCAGCTTGCCGACCACGATGCCGGCGGCCAGGTTGGCCAGGGCCACGGCCTGCGGCAGCTCCTCGTCGGCCGCCAGGCTGGCGGCCAGGGTGGAGATCACGGTGTCGCCGGCGCCGGTGACATCGAACACCTCGCGGGCCCGTGCCGGCAGGTGCAACGGCGGCTGGTCCGGGCGCAGCAGGGTCATGCCGTGCTCGCCGCGGGTCACCAGCAGTGCGCCCAGCTCCAGCTCCTGCATCAGAGCCGCGCCCTTGGCCACCAGTTCGGCTTCGTCATGACAGGGCCCGACTATGGTCTCGAATTCGTGCAAGTTCGGGGTGATCAGGCTGGCACCGCGGTAGATGGAGAAATCGCGGCCCTTGGGGTCGGCCAGGACCATCACGCCCCTGGCGCGGGCCGCCTGGATCAGCACCTGATGATTGCGCAGCGCGCCCTTGCCGTAGTCCGACAGCACCAGTACCCGGACGCCGTCGAGCAGCGCCTCGGTCTGCCGGGCGATGGCCTCGGCATCGGTGCCGAAGGCCTGCTCGAAGTCCATCCGCAGCAGTTGCTGGTGACGGCTCAGCACCCGCAGCTTGACGATGGTCGGCTGCCCGGCGATGCGCTGGAAATGGGTCTTCACCCCGACCGCCTGGAGGCTGTCGCTCAGGCTGTGGGCCGCCTCATCCTCGCCTGTGACGCCGATCAGCTGCGCGGGAGCGCCGAGAGCGGCGATGTTCAGCGCCACGTTGGCCGCACCACCGGGGCGATCCTCGATCTGCTCGACCTTGACCACCGGCACCGGTGCCTCGGGGGAGATGCGCGAGGTGCCGCCGTGCCAGTAGCGGTCGAGCATGACATCGCCCACCACGAGGACGGCGGCTTGGTCGAAACGGGGCATGGACAGCTTCATGGCGACTCCGGGGCGGCAAAAACGCCGCGGATGATAGCACGCGGGCGGCGCGCCTCGAATGGCGCGAAC
>JBFHKK010000626.1:0-1558 GCA_041595475.1 Pseudomonas sp.
CCAGCTGACCGGCAACATCGCTCGCGGCGGCCTGATCGAGAAGGCCTTCGGCGTCACCCTGCGCGAGCTGCTCTACGAATACGGTGGTGGCTCGGCCAGCGGTCGACCGATCCGCGCGGTGCAGGTCGGCGGCCCGCTGGGCGCCTACCTGCCGGAGTCGCAGTTCGACACGCCGCTGGACTACGAGGCCTTCGCCGCCCTCGGCGCGGTGCTCGGTCACGGCGGCATAGTGGTGTTCGACGACAGCGTCGACATGGCCGAGATGGCCCGCTACGCCATGGAGTTCTGCGCGGTGGAATCCTGTGGCAAGTGCACCCCCTGCCGGATCGGCTCGACCCGCGGCGAGGAGCTGCTCGAGCAGATCATAGTGGCGCGCTCCGAAGGCCCTCAGCCGGGTCGCATCGAACTGCTCAAGAGCCTCTGCGACACCATGCTCGGCGCCTCCCTGTGCGCCTTGGGCGGCATGACCCCCTACCCGGTGATGAGCGCCATCAACCATTTTCCCGAGGACTTCGGGGTGTCGAAAGACGCCGCCGAAGGCCGCTGATCCGGAGGCGTCCCCATGGCCCTGTATCGTGAAATCGACTTTGGAACCCCCGCCCGCACCGGCGTCCCGGTGACGGTGGAAATCGACGGAACCCCCATCACCGTGCCGGCCGGCACCTCGCTGATGCGCGCGGCCCAGGAGGCCGGCATCGCCGTGCCCAAGCTGTGTGCCAGCGACAGCCTCGAGCCCTTCGGCTCCTGCCGCCTGTGCATGGTGGAGGTCGAGGGCCGGCGCGGGTTCCCGGCCTCCTGCACCACCCCGGTGGAGCCGGGCATGAAGGTGCGCACCCAGAGCCCCAAGCTGGCCGAGCTGCGCCGCGGGACCATGGAACTGTACATCTCCGATCACCCGCTGGACTGCCTGACCTGCTCGGCCAACGGCAACTGCGAGCTGCAGGACATGGCCGGCGTGGTCGGCCTGCGCGAGGTGCGCTACGACCCGGTCAAGACCCACCTGGCCGCGCCCAAGGACGAGTCCAACCCCTACTTCAGCTTCGACCCGGCCAAGTGCATCGTCTGCAATCGCTGCGTGCGCGCCTGCGAGGAGGTGCAGGGTACCTTCGCCCTGACCATCGACGGCCGCGGCTTCGATTCGCAGGTGGCCGCCAGCCAGGACGAGGCCTTCCTCGATTCCGAGTGCGTCTCCTGCGGCGCCTGCGTGCAGGCCTGCCCGACCGCCACCCTGATGGAAAAGTCGCTGATCGAGCTGGGCCAGGCCGAGCGCAGCGTGGTCACCACCTGCGCCTACTGCGGCGTCGGCTGCTCGTTCAAGGCCGAGGTCAAGGGCAATACCGTGGTGCGCATGGTGCCGAACAAGGACGGCCACGCCAACCACGGCCACGCCTGCGTCAAGGGCCGCTTCGCCTGGGGCTACGCCACCCACCCGGACCGCCTTAAATCCCCCATGATCCGCGACGCCCTCGATCGGCCCTGGCGCCCCGTCTCCTGGGACCAGGCCTTCGCCTTCGCCGCCGATAAAATCCGCGCCGTCCAGAGCGCCTGCGGCAAGGAC
>JBFHKK010000627.1:0-1546 GCA_041595475.1 Pseudomonas sp.
CGCGAGGTCGACTACCTGCGCCAGCAGGAATGGGCGCTTGAGGCCGGCGACATCCTCTGGCGGCGCAGCAAGCTGGGCCTGTTCATGAGCGCCGCCGAGCAGGAGCGCCTAGCCGACTACCTGCAACTGCAGTCGCCGCGCTGTCCCGGCGACGCCGACGCCGCCTGAGCGTCCCGGCCCCTCTCCCCTCGCCCCGCCCCTCCTGACGGAGGCGGGGCTTTTTATTGCTGCGACGCTTGGTTGGCTTGCGGCCGCGCCGAAGCCATGCCAGCGCGATGGGCGCGCAAGTGCGGCAACACCGGCGCCAGCAGCGACACCCTGATGGCTTCCTAAAAGCGCTGGGCCAAGCGGGAACGAAAGATCCCATTGGACGCACGCTTGGGGTCATTCAGTCGGCCGCGCCGATGCAGACCCATGAGACTTTGATCCAGCCTGCCCGGCGCTCGCCCGGCAGGCTGTCGGGCGAGCGCATGGCCGTGCTCAGGCCAGTTCGGCGCGCAGTTGGCGGGCGGCGGCGACCATGTTGACCAACGCCGCCTCGGTTTCCGCCCAGGCCCGGGTCTTCAGCCCGCAGTCCGGATTGACCCACAGGCGCCTGAGCGGAATCCGCCGCGCCGCCCGGCGCAGCAAGTCGGCGATCTCCGTCACATCCGGCACCCGCGGCGAGTGGATGTCGTAGACCCCGGGGCCTATATCGTTGGGGTAGGCGAAGGCCTCGAAGGCCTCGAGCAGCTCCATCTGCGAGCGCGAGGTTTCGATGGTGATGACATCGGCGTCGAGTTCGGCGATCGCCTCTATCACGTCGTTGAACTCGCTGTAGCACATATGGGTGTGAATCTGGGTCTCGTCGCGCACCGCGGCAGCGCACAGGCGGAAGGCCTCGCCGGCCCAGGCCAGGTATTCGGCCCAGCGCGCCCGGCGCAGCGGCAGGCCCTCGCGGAAGGCCGCCTCGTCGATCTGCACGATCTTGATTCCGGCGGCCTCCAGGTCGCGCACCTCATCGCCAATCGCCAGGGCCAGCTGGCGCGCCTGCTGCTCGCGGCCGATGTCCTCGCGCGGGAAGGACCACATCAGCATGGTCACAGGGCCGGTGAGCATGCCCTTGACCACCTTGCGGGTGAGACCCTGGGCGTAGCCGATCCATTCCACCGTCATGGGCCGCGGCCGGCTCAGGTCGCCATAGATGATCGCCGGCTTGACGCAGCGCGAGCCATAGCTCTGCACCCAGCCGAAGGCGCTCAGGGCATAGCCGTCGAGCTGCTCGGCGAAATACTCGACCATGTCGTTGCGCTCGGCCTCGCCGTGCACCAGCACATCCAGACCCAGGCGCTCCTGCACCTCGATCGCCTGGCGAATCTCCGCCTGCATGGCCTCGCGGTAGGCGGCGGCCGACAGCTGGCCACGCTTGAACGCCTGCCGGGCCTGGCGGATGGCCGTGGTCTGCGGGAAGGAGCCGATGCTGGTGGTCGGCAGCAGCGGCAGCTGCAACTGCGCGTGCTGGCGCTCGATGCGCTGGGCGAAGGGCGTGGGCCGGCGGCTGTCGCCC
>JBFHKK010000628.1:0-1536 GCA_041595475.1 Pseudomonas sp.
CCCTGGGCGACGATCTGCCCGCCGTGCACGCCGGCCCCCGGGCCGATGTCGACCACGTAGTCGGCCATGCGGATGGCGTCTTCATCGTACTCGACCACGATTACCGTATTACCAATATCGCGCAGGTGGCGCAGGGTGCCGAGCAGGCGCTCGTTGTCGCGTTGGTGGAGGCCGATGCTCGGTTCGTCGAGGATATACATCACCCCCACCAGGCCGGCGCCGATCTGGCTGGCCAGGCGGATGCGCTGGGCCTCGCCGCCGGACAGGGTGTCGGCGCTGCGGTCCAGGGTCAGGTAGTCGAGGCCGACGTTGACCAGAAACTGCAGGCGCTCGCGGATTTCCTTGAGGATCTTCTCGGCGATCTCGCCGCGCCGGCCGCTCAGGTGCAGGGCGCCGAAGTAGTCGCAGGCCTCGCCCACCGGCAGGCCGGTGACCGCCGGCAGGGTGCGCTCGCCGATCCAGACGTGGCGCGCCTCGCGACGCAGGCGGGTGCCGCGGCACTCGGGACAGGGCTGGGTGCCGAGGAACTTGGCCAGTTCCTCGCGCACGCTGGCCGACTCGGTTTCGCGATAGCGCCGCTCCAGGTTGGGGATGATGCCCTCGAAGGGGTGCGCGCGTTTGACGATGTCGCCGCGGTCGTTGAGGTAGCGGAAGTCGACGTGCTGGCTGCCGCTGCCGAACAGGATGACTTTCTGGTCCTCGGCGGCCAGTTCGTCGAACGGTGCCTCCAGGCTGAAGCCGAAGTGCGCCGCCAGCGAGCCGAGCATCTGGAAGTAGTAGACGTTGCGCCTGTCCCAGCCGCGGATGGCGCCTTCGGCCAGGGTCAGCTCGCCGTTGATCAGTCGCTTGGCGTCGAAGAACTGCTTGACCCCCAGGCCGTCGCAGGTCGGGCAGGCGCCGGCCGGGTTGTTGAAGGAGAACAGCTTGGGTTCCAGCTCGCTGATCGAATGGCCGCAGTGCGGGCAGGCGAAGCGCGCCGAGAAGATGATCTCCTCGCCGTCTTCGCCTTCCATGGGCGCCACCAGGGCGATGCCGTCGGCCAGGTTCAGCGCCGTCTCGAAGGACTCGGCCAGGCGCTGCTGCAGATCCTCGCGGACCTTGAAGCGGTCGACCACCACGTCGATCGAGTGCTTCTTCTGCTTGTCCAGCTTGGGCAGTTCGTCCAACTCGTAGAGCTTGCCGTTGACCCGGGCGCGGACGAAGCCCTGGGCGCGCAGTTCCTCGAACACCGACAGATGCTCGCCCTTGCGCTCGCGTACCACCGGCGCCAGCAGCATCAGCTTGCGACCTTCGGGCAGCGCCAATACCTGGTCGACCATCTGGCTGACGGTCTGCGCCTCCAGTACCGTGCCATGGTCCGGGCACTGGGGGGTGCCGACGCGTGCGAATAACAGGCGCAGGTAGTCGTAGATCTCGGTGATGGTGCCGACGGTGGAGCGCGGGTTGTGCGAGGTCGACTTCTGCTCGATGGAGATGGCCGGGGACAGGCCCTCGATGGTGTCGACGTCGGGCTTTTCCATCATCGACAGGAACTGC
>JBFHKK010000629.1:0-1530 GCA_041595475.1 Pseudomonas sp.
ACCCAATAGCGGCATAGTGCCCATGCCCGATGAACGCCTGGACGCCCTGGCCGCGATCGTCAAGCCGGAGCGGGTGCTGCCCACCACCATGGAATTCGTCGATATCGCCGGTCTGGTCGCGGGCGCCTCCAAGGGTGAGGGCCTGGGCAACAAGTTCCTCGCCAACATCCGTGAGACCGACGCCATCGCCCACGTGGTGCGCTGCTTCCAGGACGACAACGTGATCCACGTGGCCAACAGCGTCGACCCCAAGCGCGACATCGAGATCATCGAGCTGGAGCTGATCTTCGCCGACCTGGAAAGCTGCGAGAAGCAACTGCAGAAGGTCGCGCGCAACGCCAAGGGCGGCGACAAGGACGCCCTGGCGCAGAAGGCCCTACTGGAGAGACTGATTCCCCATTTCAGCGAGGGCAAGCCGGCGCGTACCCTGCTGAAGACTTTGGGCAGCGACGAGAAGCAGCTGGTCAAAAGCTTCCACCTGCTGACCAGCAAGCCGGTGATGTATATCGCCAACGTCGCCGAAGACGGCTTCGAGAACAACCCGCTGCTGGATATCGTCAACGCCATCGCCGCCGAGGAAGGGGCCATCGTCGTCCCGGTGTGCAACAAGATCGAGGCGGAAATCGCCGAACTGGACGACGGCGAGGAGAAGGACATGTTCCTCGAATCCCTGGGTCTGGAAGAACCGGGCCTGAACCGGGTGATTCGCGCCGGCTACGAGCTGCTCAACCTGCAGACCTACTTCACCGCCGGCCCCAAGGAAGTCCGCGCCTGGACCGTCAAGGTCGGCGCCACCGCCCCCCAGGCCGCCGGCGTCATCCATACCGACTTCGAGAAAGGCTTCATCCGCGCCGAGGTGATCGGCTACAACGATTTCATCCAGTACAAGGGCGAAGCCGGAGCCAAGGAAGCCGGCAAATGGCGCCTGGAAGGCAAGGACTACATCGTCAAGGACGGCGATGTCATGCACTTCCGCTTCAACGTCTAAGCGCTTGATCGCGCGCATAAATTCTCGAAATGGAGGCTTGACAGCCGCCAGCCATCCGCGAATAATGCGCGCCACTCGGCTACGTAGCTCAGCTGGTTAGAGCATAGCATTCATAATGCTGGGGTCCGGGGTTCAAGTCCCTGCGTAGCCACCAAACAAAACAAGGGTTTAGCGAAAGCTAAGCCCTTTTTTGTTTTCGCCGAGAGTGGCTACTCCACTTCGGCATCGGCGATCACTGCCGCCTAGAATCGCCAAAAAACAAAACGCTGGCGCTGAAGCACCGGGGCACCCGCTGCCCCGTGTTTCAAAGACGCGGGCCAGAGCAGCCAGGCATTTCACTGGCGAGCCGCTGCTCTAAGCTCCACACCCCGGCGCCCCCGAAGCATGGAATTCCTTACTGCGACAGCACCTGGCCGATGGTCGGATCCTTGAAGGCCCGGGTCAGGGCATCGCTCAGCACATCGCTGACCAGCTTGGTGTTGGTTTCCTGGTTCGGCGCCATGCCGAAGCGCTGATTCAAGGAGGCGCCGTAGCGTCCGCTG
>JBFHKK010000630.1:0-1523 GCA_041595475.1 Pseudomonas sp.
AGACCTCGCCGAAGCCGACGTCGCGGGTCAGGGTGCGCAGCAGCGAGGTCTTGCCGACATTGGTGTGGCCGACCACGGCCAGCTTCAGCGGCTCAGTCATGGCCGCTCTCCAGCCAGCTCAATGGCAGGCCTGCACTGTATGACAGCTGCAGGCGATCCAGGGCTTGTCGCCAGTCCTCCAGGCGCGCGGCGTCGAGCGCCTCGCCGGGTGCCGGCGGCAGCAGCCAGACACGGGTGGCGCCCGCGCAGCGGGCCAGTTCGCCGAGCAGCGCCAGGCTGCCGCGGTCCGGCGAGCGGCACGGATCGCAGGCGATCAGCAGGCGCGCCGGCGGGAAGCGCTCGAGCTGTTCGAGCAGGTGCTGGCGCTGGGCGCGGCTGTCGATCACCCCGGCGTCGCCGACGCCCGGGGGCAGGGGCGGTGGCCAGGGGCGCCGGTCATCCAGTTCGATCGCCAGCAGCAGCCCGCCCTGGCCCTCTAGCGGCGAAGCGCCGGCGGCGGGCTGATGCAGCTGCGCCGGCGCCCTATCGCACACCCCCAGGCGCTCGCTGCTCGGCTGCAGGCGCTCGCGCAGCCAGTCATAGCCGGGCAGGGCGGGGTCCAGGCGTAACTCGCGGCAGCCGCTGCGCCAGCGCCACAGACAGAGCAGCAGCAGCAGCGCCCGCGGCAGCAGGCCATAGACCAGCAGCACCCCGAGCAGCCAGCTGGCCCAGCGCTGACGTGCCGCCTCGCCGGCCAGGGCGACCTCGCCGCTGGCGCGGATCAGCTCGGGATCCGGCTGCGCGAAGCCGAGCAGCGCCGGCAGCACGCCTAGGGCCTGGGTCAGGACCACGAAGGTCTCGCCGCCGAGCAGGGTGCTTTCCCAGACGAAGCCGTAGCGCCGGGTCGCCAGCAGCAGCAGCGCCGTGCCCAAGGCGGCGAGTAGCGCCAGCAGCCACAGGCCATGCACCAGCAGGCCCAGGCCCCAGCGCTCGAGGCGTTCGCGCTGCAACAGCAGGAGCAGGGCCGGGGCCAGTTGCGCGGCCTGGGCGTCGCGCGCCAGTTTCTCGCTGAGCCAGAGCCACAGGCGTGCGAGGGCGCCGGCGTGGTCGCGGGCCAGCAGCTGGCCGAGGATCCAGCCGAACAGCAGCAACCAGTTGAGGCCGAGCAGGCTGCCCAGGGCCCAATAGAGGTTGACCGGGTGCTGGCCTTGACCCAGGGCGGCCAGGGCCAGGCTGGCGCCGCTCAGTACGGCCAGCAGCGCCAGGGCCGCCAAGGCCAGGCGGGCGCCCTGCAGCCAGTGTTGCAGGGCCTGTTGCTGGCCATCCCGGGCGGCCAGCCAGAGCGCGCGGGCTTCGATACGCCCGGGCAGATCGTCGGCCGCGCGCCGGGCCATCCGGTTGGCCTCGCCATCTTCCAGGGGCCCGGCGTGGACTTCCCGCAGGCGCAGGCTTTCGCACAGCCATAAGCGCTGCAGGCGTTCTAGGCTCGATTGCTTGGCTGGGCTCACGCGGCATTCCATGGGCTGGCTTGATAACTGAGCATA
>JBFHKK010000631.1:0-1522 GCA_041595475.1 Pseudomonas sp.
AAGTGGCCGGTGTGCAGAACGTTCTGGCCAAGTGCTACGGCTCGACCAACCAGGTGAACGTGGTTCACGCCACCTTCAAGGGTCTGGGCCTGCGCCGCATCAATCATACCGTCGAGGTTCTGGATACTCCGGAAAACCGCGGCATGATCAACAAGGCTTACTACCTGCTGCGCGTGGAGGGTTAATCCATGTACCTCAATGATTTGAGTCCTGCGCCGGGTTCCCGTCGCGAGAAGCACCGTCCGGGTCGTGGTATCGGCAGTGGTCTGGGCAAGACTGGTGGTCGCGGTCACAAGGGTCAGACCTCGCGCTCCGGCGGCACCATCGCCCCGGGCTTCGAGGGTGGCCAGCAGCCGCTGCATCGCCGTCTGCCGAAGTTCGGCTTCGTCTCCCTGAAGGCCATGGATCGCGCCGAGGTACGTACCTCTGAGCTGAACAAGGTCGAAGGCGACGTGGTGACCCTGCAGGCGCTGAAGGATGCCAACCTGATTAACCAGAACGTTCAGCGTGTAAAAGTCATGCTGTCGGGCGAGGTTACTCGTGCGGTCACTCTGAAGGGCATCGCCGCCACCAAGGGTGCGCGCGCGGCAATCGAAGCAGCTGGCGGCAAGTTCGAGGACTAAATGGCTAAGCAAGGTGCTCTCTCAGCGCTCAGCAACGGCGGGTTATCCGAGCTCTGGGCTCGTCTGCGCTTCCTGTTCCTGGCGATCATCGTCTATCGGATCGGCGCACACATCCCGGTGCCTGGGATCAATCCCGACCGCCTGGCGGACCTGTTTCGGCAGAATGAGGGGACCATTCTTAGCTTGTTCAACATGTTTTCCGGCGGCGCGCTGGAGCGGATGAGCATCTTTGCCTTGGGGATCATGCCGTATATCTCGGCCTCGATCATCATGCAGCTGATGACCGCCGTCAGCCCGCAGCTGGAGCAGTTGAAGAAGGAAGGTGAGGCTGGTCGTCGCAAGATCAGCCAATACACCCGCTACGGCACCCTCGTCCTGGCGTTCATTCAGGCCATCGGCATGTCCGTCGGTCTGGCGAGCCAGGGCGTGGCCTTCTCGGTCGATTTCGGCTTCCACTTCGTCGCGGTCACCACTTTCGTGGCGGGCGCGATCTTCATGATGTGGCTGGGCGAGCAGATCACCGAGCGGGGCGTCGGCAACGGTATCTCGATGCTGATTTTTGCGGGCATCGTGGCCGGTCTGCCGTCGGCGATCGGGCAGTCCTTCGAGTCGGCTCGGCAGGGCGACATCAACATCTTCGCCCTGATCGCCATCGGCCTGCTGGCGGTGGCGATCATCGGTTTCGTGGTGTTCATCGAGCGTGGTCAGCGTCGCATTGCGGTGCACTACGCCAAGCGTCAGCAGGGCCGCAAGGTCTTCGCGGCGCAGACCAGCCACCTGCCGTTGAAGGTGAACATGGCCGGCGTGATTCCGGCGATTTTCGCCAGTAGCCTGCTGTTGTTCCCGGCTTCGCTGGGCGCCTGGTTCGGTCAGTCTGAGGGTATGGGCTGGCTGCAGGA
>JBFHKK010000632.1:0-1518 GCA_041595475.1 Pseudomonas sp.
CCGCGGCCGGTGCTCGAGGCGCTCGATCGGCTGGTCGCCGATCCGCTCGATCTGGCCGAGGTCGATTGATGCGGGTGCTGTTGATCAAGACCTCCTCCTTGGGCGATGTAATCCACAGCCTGCCGGCCCTGACCGACGCGGCGCGGGCGCTGCCCGGCATCCAGTTCGACTGGGTGGTGGAGGAGGGCTTCGCCGAGATCCCGGCCTGGCACCCGGCGGTGGCCGAGGTCATTCCGGTGGCGATCCGGCGCTGGCGCAAGAACCCCTGGCAAACCTTCAAGAGCGGCGAGTGGCGGCGCTTCAAGGCGCGTCTGGGCGAGCGCCGCTACGATCTGGTGGTCGATGCCCAGGGCCTGCTCAAGAGCGCCTGGCTGACCCGCTACGCGCAAGGCCCGGTGGTCGGCCTGGATCGTGACTCGGCGCGCGAGCCGCTGGCCAGCCGCTTCTACGACCGCACCTACGCGGTGCCCCGCGAGCAGCATGCCCTGGAGCGGCTGCGCCAGTTGTTCGCCCAGGCCCTCGGCTATCCGCTGCCGGCCGGCCTCGGCGACTACGGCCTGCCACGTGCACAGCTGGCCGGCGCCGCAGGCGCGCCCTACCTGCTGTTCCTGCATGGCACCACCTGGCCGAGCAAGCACTGGCCGGAAGCCCATTGGCGCGAACTGGCCGAGCGCCTTTGCGCCCAGGGCTGGGCGGTTCGCCTGCCCTGGGGCAACGAGCAGGAAAAGGCCCGCGCCGGGCGCATCGCCGCCGGCCTGGCGAATGCCGAGGTGTTGCCGCGACTGAATCTGGCCGGCGTCGCTCGCGAGATCGCTGGGGCCCAGGCCTGCGTGGCGGTGGACACCGGCCTCGGTCATCTGGCGGCGGCCCTCGATGTGCCGAGCATCTCGCTGTACGGCCCGACCCTGCCCGGCCGGGTCGGAGCCTACGGCCGCGCCCAGGTGCACCTGTGCGCCAGCGGGCCCGATGCCGGCCGCGGCGACCGCGATAAACCCTGCTTCGAGGGGCTCGGTCCCGAGCGGGTGCTGACCGAACTGCAGAAACTGCTGCCGAGTGCGCCTTGCCGGGCCGAGGGCCGCATCTGATGCAGCTGGCGTTCACCCTCTACAAGTATTTTCCCTATGGCGGCCTGCAGCGCGACTTCCTGCGCATCGCCCTGGAGTGCCAGCGCCGCGGCCATGCCATCCGCGTCTATACGCCGATCTGGGAGGGCGAGGTGCCCGAGGGCTTCGAGGTGGTGCGGGTGCCGGTCAAGGCCCTGTTCAACCACAGGCGCAACCAGAAGTTCAGCGCCTGGGTCGAAGCCGACCTGGCCAGGCGGCCGGTGGACCGGGTGATCGGCTTCAACAAGATGCCGGGGCTGGACGTCTACTACGCCGCCGACGGCTGTTTCGAGGACAAGGCGCAGACGCTGCGCAATCCCTTGTACCGCCGCTGGGGGCGCTACAAGCACTTCGCCGACTACGAGCGGGCGGTGTTCGCGCCCGAATCCAAGACCGAGATCCTGATGATCTCCGA
>JBFHKK010000633.1:0-1508 GCA_041595475.1 Pseudomonas sp.
CTTCCGCCCAGTCGCGCCGGCGCCAGGCCCAGGCCAGCAGCCACAGGTGGCTGCGCAGGTGATCGACGAAGGCCGGCTGGGCTAGGATGTGCGCGCGTTCCAGATGATGCAGCTCGCCCAGGACATCGCCGGCGCCGCGCAGCCGGCGCGCCTGCTGGTACTCGTTCAAGAAGGCCTGCTTACGGGTCATGACGGCAGCTCCACGATGAATGAGCCAGCAGTCTGCAAGCCCGGGGCGGCCCCCAGGTCAACCCCCGGCCCCACGTCCAGCTCAGGCCAGCTGCGGCGTGCTGCGCGCCAGCAGCGCCTGCACATCCAGGCCGCGCGGCAGGGTGCCGTAGGCCCGCCCGCCCTGACCACCCAGGCGACTGGCGATAAAGGCGTCGGCCACCGCCGCGTTGCCGGCTTCGAGCAGCAGCTTGGCCTGCAGCGCCAGGGCCACGTCCTCGGTCAGCTGGCGGGCGCGGTACTGGATATCCTGCTTGTCGGCGAAGGCCGCCTGCAGCCCCTGGATATGGGCCTGGAGGCGGGCATCGCCATGGCCGTCGCCGAGTTCGACGAACAGCGCATCGAGCACCCCGGGCTCCTTGGCCAGGGCGCGCAGCACGTCCAGGCACTGCACGTTGCCCGAGCCTTCCCAGGTCGAGTTGACCGGCGCCTCGCGGTACAGCCGCGGCAGTATGCTGTCCTCGACATAGCCGGCGCCGCCCATGCACTCGGCGGCCTCGTTGATCATCGCCGGCGCGCGCTTGCAGATCCAATACTTGCCCACGGCGGTGACCAGGCGGGCGAACTTGTCCTCCTGCTCGTTTCCGGCCTGGTCCAGGGCCCGACCCATGCGCAGGGTCAGGGCCAGGGCCGCTTCGCTCTCCAGGGCCAGGTCGGCCAGCACGTTCTGCATCAAGGGTTGCTCGGCCAGCACCCGGCCGCCCACCTGGCGGTGCGCGCAGTGGTGCGCGGCCTGGGTCAGGGCCTGGCGCATCAGCGCGCTGGAACCGATCATGCAGTCGAAGCGGGTCAGCGCCACCATCTCGATGATGGTCGGCACGCCGCGCCCCTCCTCGCCGATCATCCAGGCCAGGGCGCCGCGGTATTCCACTTCGCTGGAGGCATTGGACCAGTTGCCCAGCTTGTTCTTCAGACGCTGGATATAGAAGGCATTGCGCGTGCCGTCCGGGCGGTGGCGCGGCAGCAGGAAGCAGCTCAGGCCCTTGTCGCTGTAGGCCAGGGTGAGGAAGGCGTCGCACATCGGCGCCGAGCAGAACCACTTGTGCCCGACCAGTTCGTAGGCCTGGCCCGGACCGCCGGCGCCGAGCGGATAGGCGCGGGTGGTGTTGGCCCGCACATCGGTGCCGCCCTGCTTCTCGGTCATGGCCATGCCGATGGTGGCGCCAGCCTTCTGCTCGAACGGCAGGTTGCGCGGATCGTACTGGGTCGAAAGGATCTTCGGCAGCCACTGCTCGGCGATCTCCGGCTGCAGCCTGAGCGCCGGCACGCTGGCGAAGGTC